>JAUNUE010000145.1 GCA_030538335.1 Allobrachymonas sp.
AAATAACCCGTGGGGGCAAGCACCCACCCTACCGCGCTGCACCCTCCCCTCTCCCCTTGCGGGAGAGGGTCAGGGAGAGGGGGCAACCTCCTTACGCCACCACCGTATCCGCCGCCTTTGGCTTGGCTGGCGCTGCATCCTTGCGCATGCTGCCGGTTTCTTCAAACCGCTGGTGCCACGACAGCGCCTCGGTCAGGATATGCGGCGTGTGCTTGCCGGGCGATTCGCGCAGCGAGCGCTCGTAGTAATCGGTGAGCATGTCGCGGTAGTCGGGGTGGGCGCATTTGGCAATCACCACCTTGGCGCGCTGCTTGGGCGCCAAACCGCGCAAATCGGCCAGACCCTGCTCGGTCACGATCACCTGCACGTCGTGCTCGGTGTGGTCGACGTGGCTGACCATCGGCACGATGCACGAAATCTTGCCGCTCTTGGCGGTAGACGGCGTCATGAAGGCCGAGATATAGGCGTTGCGCGCAAAGTCGCCCGAGCCGCCAATGCCGTTCATGATGCGCGTACCCATGATGTGCGTGGAGTTGACGTTACCGTAGATGTCGGCCTCGATCATGCCGTTCATCGACAGCGTGCCCAGGCGGCGGATCAGCTCCGGGTGGTTGCTCATTTCCTGCGGGCGCAGCAGGATGCGGTTGCGCAAGGTCTCGATGTTTTTCTCGAAGTAATCCAGACCGGCTTTGCTCAGGCTGATGGCAGTGGCCGAGGCGTGGCGCAGCTTGCCGCTGGCAATCATGTCGAGCATGCCGTCTTGCAGCACCTCGGTATAGGCCGTCATGTTGTCGAAACTGCTCTTGTTCAGGCCCGCCAGCACGGCGTTGGCGATGTTGCCCACGCCCGATTGCAGCGGCAGCAGGTTGCGCGGCAAACGACCCAGCTTGACTTCGTGCTGGAAAAACTCCACCAGGTGCGCGGCAATCTGCTCCGACTCGGCATCGGGCGGGGTGAAGTCGGTGTTGCGGTCGGCGGCGTGGGTTTCGACCACCGCCACCACCTTGGCCGGGTCTACACGCAGGTACGGTATGCCGATGCGGTTGTCGCTGTGCGTCATCGGAATCGGCAGGCGGTGCGGCGGTACCTGGGTGCCGTAGTAGATATCGTGCATGCCGTCAAGATGCATGCTCTGGTGGCTGTTCACTTCCAGAATCACCTTGTCGGCGCGATCGAGCCAGGTCTTGTTGTTGCCAATGGCGGTGGAGGGCACCAGCGAGCCGTCTTCGAGAATGGCCGTGACCTCGATCACCGCCACATTGAGCTTGCCGTAAAAGCCAAACCACACGTGCTGCGCCACGTGCGAAAGGTGCAGGTCGGCGTACTGCATCGTGCCTTCGTTGATCTTCTGGCGGCACACCGGGTCAGACTGGTACGGTATGCGCAACTCAATGCCATCGACCTTGGCCAGTGCGCCGTCCAGTTCGGGGGCAGTAGAAGCGCCTGTCCATACGCTGATGCGAAACGCCTCGCCCCGCGCATGCGCGGCTTCGATGCGCCTGGCCAGTTCGACCGGCACCTCCTTGGGGTGGCCCGAGCCGGTAAAGCCGCTCATGCCTACGTTGTCGCCGGGCATGATCTGCGCAGCAGCCGCTTCGGCCGACATGATTTTTTCGCGAAACTGGGCGTTCAAAACGCGCGATGCTTGTTCCATGATGAGACGAGTCCTTGTGTGCCTGTAAGTTTTTAGTGCCTGCGCAAAGCCCTCACGAGGAAAGCGTCGAGCAGGTTTCACCGGTACGCGCCTGGCCTGTTGCGTCCGGCATGGGGAAACCAGTGATTGTAAAAATACTTTAACCCTACCCCTGACAGAAACTTACAAGGAGGCAGGCAGCCGCGGTTTGGGCGGCTTTGCGCGCGATTGCGCAGTTCCTGCAAGCCGCAACAGGCGAAGTTGCCGCGCACACACGTTGCGCGACCTATGCAGGCGGCGCGCCTTCTTCAGGCGGGTGCGCATCCAGCCACGCCTGCTCTTCAGGCGTAAACACCCGCGAACGGGTATGAAAGGCCTTGCCCGTGCCGGTTTCAAGCGAAAAGGTGCCGCCCAGGCCGTCTACCACATCCAGAATCAACTGCGTGTGCTTCCACGTCTCGAACTGCTGTTTGCTGATGTAGAACGGCACGCCCGCCACCTCGCCCAATTTCACGTCCCATACGCCAATGGTCAGGTCGGTGGGCAAGTAGCAATTGGCCGCGCTGTTGTCGCAACAGCCGCCAGACTGGTGGAACATCAGGCTGCCGTGCTGCAACTCCAGCGCGCGGATCAACTCAATGGCAGCCGGGGTGGCAACGATGCGTTCGACCATGTGTTCAGCCATATTCGTCTCCTTGTTCACCTTTGAGGTGAGTGGATATAGCCAAATCTGAAAATAATCAGACACCGTTCGCCCTGAGGTATCGAAGGGCAGACACCTTCCATGTGGGCTTCGATACCTCAGCCCGAACGGATCGGGTGAAAATTGTCAAATTTATTTCTCGAAATGACTATACCCGGTGGCTGGCAGGCCTTGATGACCCGCCAGCCGCTGATGCTGTGCAGCCTGCCCTCTTGTGCAGGCAGGATCTACAGATCAGAAAAAGCCCAGCTTGGTCTCGCTGTAGCTCACCAGCAGGTTTTTGGTTTGCTGGTAGTGCGCGAGCATCATCTGGTGGTTCTCACGGCCAATGCCCGACTGCTTGTAGCCGCCAAACGCTGCGTGCGCGGGATACTGGTGGTAGCAGTTGGTCCACACACGCCCGGCCTGGATGCCGCGCCCCATGCGGTAGGCGGTATTTCCGTTGCGCGTCCACACGCCAGCGCCCAGCCCGTAGATGGTGTCGTTGGCAATGGCCAGCGCATCGGCCTCGTCCTTGAAGGTGGTCACGGCCAGCACCGGGCCGAAGATTTCTTCCTGGAAGATGCGCATCTTGTTGTGGCCTTTGAACAGCGTCGGCTGCACGTAGTAGCCACCTGCCAGTTCGCCGGGCAGTTGGGCCAGATCGCCACCCGCCAACACCTCTGCGCCTTCTTCCTTACCCAGCTCCAGATACGACTTGATCTTGGTGATCTGCTCTTGCGAGGCCTGCGCGCCCATCATGGTTTCGGTATCGAGCGGGTTGCCATGCTTGATGGCAGCCACGCGCTTCAGACAACGCTCCATGAACGGCTCGTAGATCGACTCCTGGATCAGCGCACGGCTCGGGCAAGTGCAGATTTCGCCCTGGTTGAAGGCGAACAGCACCAGTCCTTCGATGGCCTTGTCAAGGTAGCTGTCGTCCTTGTCCATCACGTCGGCAAAAAACACATTGGGCGATTTGCCGCCCAGCTCCAGAGTGGCGGGAATCAGGCTGTTGGCGGCGGCTTGCGCAATCACGCGCCCGGTGGAAGTCGAGCCGGTAAATGCCACCTTGGCAATGCGCGGGCTGCTGGCGAGCTTCATGCCCACTTCACGACCCGGCCCGTTGATGATGTTGAGCACGCCGGGCGGCAGGATGTCGGCAATGAACTCCATCAGCACCAGAATGCTCACAGGCGTGGCCGAAGCGGGCTTGAGCACAATGCAGTTGCCTGCCGCCAGTGCGGGCGCGAGCTTCCAGGTCGCCATGAGGATGGGGAAGTTCCACGGAATGATCTGCCCCACCACCCCCAACGGCTCGTAGAAGTGGTAAGCCACGGTGTCTTTATCCAGATCGGAAATACCGCCTTCCTGCGACCGGATCGCACCCGCAAAGTAACGGAAATGGTCGGCCGCCAGCGGAATGTCGGCCGCCAGCGTTTCGCGGACGGGCTTGCCGTTGTCAACGGTTTCGGCATAGGCAATTTTTTCGAGGTTGGCCTCGATGCGCTCGGCAATCTTGATCAACAGGTTGCTGCGCTCGGTGGCTGAGGTGCGCGCCCAGGCGTCTTTGGCGGCATGTGCGGCATCCAGCGCCTTCTCCAGATCTTCGGCCGTGGAATTGGCGACCTGGCAGAACACCTTGCCATTGACCGGTGAAACGTTGTCAAGGTACTGGCCCTTGATCGGGGCCACCCACTTGCCGCCGATGAAGTTGTCGTATTTGGCCTTGAATTGCACGGGGGCATCTGCGTGCCCCGGAAACGGATAGATCATGGTGATTTCCTTCGTTGATGGCGGCGCGCGCATCCTGCAGCCTGTGACAGTCACAACCGGACAACCGCCCGCGGGCGCGCCATGCGCGGGCAAGAAACAGGGGGATATATGCAAAGCCATGCTAGCATGTTTGCCATTTGGCAACACCCCGCAAAAGCATTCACCTGAGCGCCCTCAGGCAATTGCCCATGAGGTGCTGCGCGCCCGCCGGATAAGGGCTAGGCACCCTGCTTTTCATACCTTCGAACTTCTACAATCCCGCGCATGACCATCGAATCTCCCGCCCCCGAAGAACCCACCAAACCCAGCAACTTTTTGCGCCAGATCATAGAAGCCGACTTGGCCGCAGGCAAGCACGCGCAACGCCCCTGGGGCGGCAGCCCTGGCGATGCGGCGCACCACGCCGCGGGCAACATCGACACGGCAAAAATCCGCACGCGCTTTCCGCCCGAACCCAACGGCTACCTGCACGTTGGGCACGCCAAAAGCATCTGCCTGAACTTTGGCTTGGCCAGCGACTACGACGGCATTTGCCACCTGCGCTTTGACGACACCAACCCCGAGAAGGAAGAGCAGGAATACGTCAACAGCATCATCGACGGCGTGCAGTGGCTGATGCAAGGCAAGGCGTGGGAGAAAAACGGCACCGAACACCTCTACTACGCGAGCAATTACTTCGGCTTCATGCACCGTGCAGCGGTGTATTTGATCGAGCAGGGTCTGGCCTATGTCGATGAACAAACGCCCGACGAAATGCGCGCCAACCGCGGCGACTTTGGCAACCCCGGCACAAACAGCCCCTACCGCGACCGCAGCGTGGCCGAGAACCTGGCGCGCTTTGCCGAGATGAAAGACGGCAAGCTGCCCGACGGCGCTGCCGTGCTGCGCGCCAAAATCGACATGGCGCACCCCAACATCAATCTGCGCGA
>JAUNUE010000146.1 GCA_030538335.1 Allobrachymonas sp.
CTGAATGCCGTTTACTTGCCCCAACAGCAGCAAGCCGGAAAATCGCCTCAGCATCGCACCGCACGAAGCCCGGCTCCATCCATGGGGTCTTGCCTGGATCGTTCCAGCTTCCAGATGGATGCCAATCGCTGGTCTTACCGCATTGAAGACAACCTTGGCAGTGTGTCCATGCAGGATGCCCTGGCTTCTTTGAAGCACGCTTTCTCTGAAAGTGATATGCCTCTACAGACGCCGCAGCAAATGGCTGATGGAATGAGAGTGCCCTTGGGTTTTCCCAATCACCCCAATGCGCAAGGGGAGATCAGGCTGCAGCAGACAAATGCCGGAATCCAGGCACGTTTCGATATACAAATGCGGCCCACGCCAGATACCCCAAAACCCGACCGGGAGCGCATAGCAAGCTTCTGCAAAACCATGGGGGCAGTCGCCAAGTATGCGCAGGAATTGAATTACGCGTCGCGCAGCGCCCCGCCCGGCAGAGATGACCTCAACAAGCTCAGGCCCAAGAGCACCTTTGATGCCGCTGCCGCCAGGCGTGCACTGGAAGAGGGAAGCGGCACCATTGAAGGCGTGGCCTGCACTGTGCATGCTGGTGTGCGCACCAGGGCGTTCGGGATGCCGATTGCGCTTTTTCCTGTGACCCCCTACCTGCATGAATTTCTTGAGCTGTCACGTTCAGCCAAAGAGGGGCGTGACCAGCTGGATATTGATCCGGCTTTCTTCCAGCACGTACTGGTAGGCGAAACCAATGACAACGGTGCTTTCCGCTTCTCGCGGCTCAAGCCGGGACGCTATTATCTGACCATGACGGCTGGCGCTTCCATACAGCGCGAGCGTGATGTGGTGGTGGGCACCTACACCAACGCCTACGGTTCTCGCACGAATATTACGCGCAAACAACCTTATGTCACCCATTTCGGCGGGGTGATTTACGAGTTTGTGGAGATCACGCAGCCCGGCCAGACAGTGCGAACCACCCTGGCAAACCGGGGATCGTTGACGGGATGGAAAGCCGGTTGCTGAAGCTGGGCGCGCCGCGCATATCGGCGATATACAGGGGTATGAGCGCGAAAGTTCAAGCGTACGTACGAACGGGTGCCAAGCAAATTGGCACCCCGCAATTGCCTGCGCAAAATACCGGATCTTGTTCCGTTTTCAGCTTGTTTTTTCAGCTTCGCCGCCGCCATCGTCAAGCTGCGGCAGCTTGACGCCCCACCATGCCAGCACTACACGCGCCAGCGTGATCAGGGCTGCGGTGCTTGCCGTTGCCCAGAAAGCATCCAGCCATTGCAGATGCAACAGCGCCAGCAGCAACCAATTGCCCACAAACGCGATGCTGGCATAGGGTGAAGGGTCAGTGATCAAAATCGGTTTTTCATTGCAGACCATGTCGCGCAACAAGCCGCCAAACGTGGCGGTGATCACGCCCATGAGTACGCATGGCAACATCGGCCAGCCTTGCTGTTGCGCAATCTGCGTGCCGGTGGCGCTGAACACGCCCAGACCGATTGCATCGACCACCAGAAACACCCCGCCCGACAGCCAGCGTGACGAGATGCGCAGCAGCAGGCTCGCCAGCAGCGCCATGACCAGCACGCCCCAAAGCAGGCTGGTGTTCGCCACCCAGTAGAACGGGCGCTGATACAGCAGCACATCGCGCAGCGTGCCGCCACCAAAAGCGGCAAGAAATGCCGCGATGAACGTACCCACGGCATCCAGCCGGTGCGCCCGCGCCGCAAACAGCCCCGACAGGGCAAAGGCAAACGTGCCCAACACTTCGAGGGTGAAAAAAACAGTGCGGGAATCGAATGGCAGCGGCATGGCGGTGGATTGTAGGGAGACGGCCAAAGCCTTCCGAAAACAGCCCGTCGATCAACGCCGGGTTGGCTTGTTCTTTTATCTCTTGAATTTATGTTTTAAAACTGGTGAGAATAGATAGGGGCTGGACTTTTCTGTGGATAAGCAGCTATTGATGATGAAAATCAATGACTTGCTTCTTAGACAAGGATGAAGACAAAGTCGTTTCTGCTTGTGCATGCAGATGAACAAAAACCGGAAAACACACCAGGCTGTGGATAAAGCCGCAGTTGTCTTCAAGCTATCCACAGGCGCGGCTGGCGGTTGTGGACAGCTTGTTCCGCCGAGTTTTTACAATTATTTACTTTTAGCGTGGGGCACCAGGCATCTGCAGCACGAAGCAAGGTCCGTTTTCAGGGGTACAAACCACGCAGATCGCGGGCGGTGAGGATGCGCGTGCAGGCCACGATGTAGGTGGCTGTGCGCAGGCTGACCTTGTGCTGCTGGGCGGTGTCCCAGATGCTGGCAAAGGCTTTTTTCATGATGCTGACCAGGCGCTCGTTGATTTCTTCCTCGCTCCAGAAAAAGCTGGAAAAATCCTGCACCCATTCAAAATAGCTCACTGTCACGCCGCCGGCATTGGCTATGACATCGGGCACGACCAGCACCCCTTTGTCTTTGAGGATGTCGTCAGCTTCGGGAGTGGTGGGGCCATTGGCCCCTTCAATGACCATTTGGGCCTGGATAAGCCCTGCGTTGTCTTGCGTAATCTGGCCTTCCAGTGCGGCGGGAATCAAGATGTCGCATTTTGTCGACCAGAAGTCGCTGGATGAGATATCTTGCGCACTTTTAAAGCCTTTTACACCCCCTTCAGCCGCTACGTGGGCTTGCAGGGCAGCCATATCCAGACCCTTGTCGTTGGCGACCGAACCTGTATGGTCTTGTATGGCGACGATGTGAGCGCCAGCTTCTGAAAACAACCTGGCTGCTACGCTACCGACGTTACCAAAACCCTGTACGGCAATGCGCGCACCGGCAATCGACAAGCCCGTGCGCCGGGCGGCTTCGGTGCCGATGGTAAACACGCCGCGGCCGGTGGCTTCACGCCGCCCCAGCGAGCCGCCCACGCTGATCGGCTTGCCGGTCACGACGCCGGTGGCGGTTTCGCCGATATTGGTGGCGTAGGTATCCATCATCCAGGCCATGACTTTTTCGTTGGTGTTAACGTCGGGGGCGGGGATGTCCTTGGTGGGGCCGATGATGATGCCGATCTCGCTGGTATAGCGGCGCGTCAACCGTTCCAGCTCAGCCTGCGACAAGGTACGCGGATCCACCCGGATGCCGCCCTTGGCGCCACCAAACGGCACGTTGACCGCGGCGTTCTTGATCGACATCCAGGCCGACAGCGCCATCACTTCGGGCAGGGTCACATCCTGGTGAAAGCGCACGCCGCCTTTGCCCGGCCCCCGGCTCATATTGTGCTGCACGCGGTAGCCTTCAAAATGGGCAATGGTGCCGTTGTCCAGGGCGATGGGCACATCTACTACCAAGGCGCGTTTGGGGCGTTTCAGGGTCTCGACCCAGCGGGTGAGTGAGCCGAGATAGGGCGTGACCCGATCTATCTGTTGCAGATAAATACCCCAGGGGCCAAGATGTTGGGGGTCAAGATAAGACGGCAGGGTGTGCATGGATTCTCCTGGATGCAGATGGACAGAGGGGGTGGATAAACCCTTGGACTTTAGCAGCACCCGGGCAAGCCCTAAAATACCCGGTTCTTCTGCCTGTTGCCTTGCCGTGCCTGCCCCTTCTTCTTTTTACACCTATCCCCAGCCCTTCGATGTGATTGTGGTGGGTGGTGGTCATGCAGGCACCGAAGCCGCCTTGGCCGCTGCGCGCATGGGCGCACATACCTTGTTGCTTACGCACAATATCGAAACCGTGGGTGCCATGAGCTGCAACCCCAGTATCGGCGGCATTGGCAAGGGTCATTTGATGCGCGAGGTGGATGCGCTGGGCGGTGCCATGGCCCTCGCCGTGGACGAAGCGGGCATCCAGTTCCGCATGCTCAATTCCAGCAAGGGGCCTGCAGTGCGTGCCACGCGGGCGCAGGTCGACCGCTTGTTGTACAAAGCTGCCATCCGCCGCAAGGTCGAGAACCAGCCGAACCTGTGGTTGTTTCAGCAGGCGGTGGATGACCTGGTGCTGCAGGGCGACCGTGTGGTGGGTGCCATCACGCAAAGCGGCATCCGCTTTTCCGGACATACGGTGGTGCTGACCGCAGGCACGTTTCTGGATGGCCGCATCCACATCGGCCTGCAGAACTACCAGGCGGGCCGGGCGGGCGATCCGCCTGCGGTAAGCCTGTCGGCACGGCTCAAGGAATTGCAACTGCCGCAGGCGCGGCTCAAGACCGGTACGCCGCCGCGCATCGATGGCCGCACGATTGATTTTGCCCGATGCGAAGAACAACCCGGCGACGGCATGGGCGAGATGTTGCCGAACGACGACCCGCGTTTGCAAGACAGCGTATGGCGTGGCGTGGCGCGTGCTGCTACCAACGATGCGCCGACGGCGAGTTTCATGGGGCGTGCCGCCATGCACCCGCCGCAGTTGCCGTGCTGGATCACGCACACCAACGAAAAAACGCACGCCATCATCCGCAGCGGGTTTGACCGCAGCCCCATGTTCACCGGCAAGATCGAGGGCGTGGGGCCGCGCTACTGCCCGAGCGTGGAAGACAAGATCAACCGCTTTGCCGACAAAGACAGCCACCAGATTTTTCTCGAACCCGAGGGGCTGACCACGCACGAGTTCTACCCCAACGGCATCAGCACCAGCCTGCCGTTTGACATCCAGTTGGAACTGGTGCGCTCAATGCGCGGGCTGGAAAATGCCCATATCCTGCGCCCCGGTTACGCCATCGAATACGACTATTTTGACCCGCGCAGCCTGAAGGGTAGCTTCGAGACCAAGCAGGTGGCAGGGCTGTTTTTTGCCGGGCAGATCAACGGCACCACGGGTTATGAAGAGGCGGCGGTGCAGGGCTTGTTTGCCGGACTGAATGCCGCGCTGCACGCCCGCATGCAGGGTAGTGCGCAGGCCGCAGCGATTGCGCCAGAGTGGTCGACAGATACCTGGCTGCCCCGCCGCGACGAGGCCTATCTGGGCGTGCTGGTCGATGACCTGATCACCAAAGGCGTGACTGAACCCT
>JAUNUE010000147.1 GCA_030538335.1 Allobrachymonas sp.
TGGACAGCCCCATCCCCCCTACTTTTCAAACCACAAAAAAACCCCCCCCCCCCCGGTTGGGGGTGTGGGGGGGGGTGAGGGGTCGCGCCCGCAACTTGCGCCAAACCCCAACAGATGCAGAAGCCTTGTTGTGGTCAAAGCTGCGTGACAGGCGGTTAGCAGGATACAAATTCCGCAGACAGCACCCTATCGCAGGCTACTTTGCTGATTTCGCTTGTATTGAGTCAAATCTGGTAATTGAGCTTGATGGCGGTCAGCATGCCATGCCTCATTCTGCACAACGTGATCAAGCCCGCAGCGCGATTTTGTCTAACCACGGCTTTCATGTCCTGCGTTTCTGGAACAACGACGTACTGCAAAACATAACGGGAGTTCTAGAAACGATTCTGCAATTTGCATCCTCAGACAAAACCAGCTCCCTCACCCCAACCCTCTCCCGCCAGCGGGAGAGGGAGCAAGACCACAAGGACAACACGCCATGACCAAACAACTCCAAGACGCCTACATCGTCGCCGCCACCCGCACGCCCATTGGCCGCTCACACAAGGGGGTTTTCAAAAACACCCGGCCCGACACGCTGCTGGTCAAGGCCATCCAGTCGGCCTTGGCACAAGCACCAGGGCTTGATCCACAAGCCATTGAAGACGTGATTTGCGGCTGCGCCATTCCCGAAGGGCAGCAGGGCCTGAACATTGCGCGCATTGGCGCGGTGCTGGCCGGTTTACCCACCAGCGTGGGCGGCATCACGGTCAACCGCTTCTGCGCCTCGGGTTTGAGTGCAGTGCAAATGGCAGCCGACCGCATCCGCGTGGGCGAAGCCGACGTGATGATCGCCGCCGGCGTGGAAAGCATGAGCATGGTGCCGATGATGGGCAATGCGCCCTCCATTTCGCCCAGCGTGTTCGAGCGCGACGAAGACATCGGCATTGCCTACGGCATGGGCCTGACTGCCGAGAAGGTGGCCCAGCAGTGGAAGGTCAGCCGCGAAGTACAAGACGCCTTCGCGCTTGAATCGCACCGCCGCGCCATTGCGGCCCAGCAGGCGGGCGAGTTCAAGGACGAAATCACGCCCATCGAAATCGAAGAACGCAACCTCGACCTCGCGAGCGGCGAAGTCAAGATCACCAAACGCACGGTCGACCTGGATGAAGGCCCGCGCGCCGACACCACGCCCGAGGCGCTGGCCAAACTGCGCACGGTGTTTGCCGCGCGTGGCAGCGTGACAGCAGGCAACAGCTCGCAAACGTCTGACGGCGCAGGCGCGCTGATCGTGGCCAGCGAAGCCGCCATCAAGCGCTACAACCTCAAACCGTTGGCGCGCTTCGTCAGCTTTGCCAGCAAGGGCGTGCCGCCGCACATCATGGGCATCGGCCCGATCGAGGCCATTCCCGCAGCGCTACGTTATGCCGGTTTGCAGCAAGACGATATGGGCTGGATCGAGCTGAACGAAGCCTTCGCCGCACAGTCGCTCGCCGTGATCAACACGCTGGGGCTGGACACCGCCAAGGTCAACCCGATGGGCGGCGCCATTGCGCTGGGCCATCCGCTGGGCGCCACCGGTGCCATCCGCTCCGCCACCGTCATTCATGCGCTGCACCGCAAGAACCTCAAATACGGCATGGTCACCATGTGCGTAGGCATGGGGCAAGGCGCGGCGGGGATTTTTGAGCGCGTGTAGTCTTTACCGAAAACAGCCGAACGCAAAAGTCGCAAAGGGAACGCAGAATACGCAAAAAATACCCCTGATGATTTCTGCTTTTGCCCTTCCCTGCCGTATGGCAATCCGTCATTCCCGCCTTCACGGGGTGCCGTTGGTTCTGTGTTCAAGTGAAATGGGAGTTATCCATGTTGAATAACCCCTGCCAAGGCACCGCCTGACAGCTTACTCCCCGCAAAGACACTACTATTTCTTTTCTGCGCCTTTTGCGAAACTTCTGCACCCTTTGCGTCCGGCTGTTTTTCTATCTGTAAAGGACACTACCATGCCCGACATCCTCACCCACACCGAAGGCGGCATCGCCACCCTGACGTTCAACCGGCTGGACAAGAAAAACGCCATCACCAGCGCCATGTACAGCGAGATGGTGGCATTTTTGCAGGCGGCACAGGCGGATGACGCCGTGCGTGTAGCCGTGTTCCAGGGGCACGAGCAGGTGTTTTCTGCGGGCAACGACATTGCCGATTTTCTGCACAACCCGGCCGCCGGGCCTGAGGCTCCGGTGATGCAGTTCCTGCATGCCATCAGCACCTTTCCCAAGCCGCTGGTGGCCGCCGTAGCTGGCCCGGCCGTGGGCATTGGCACGACCTTGCTGCTGCACTGCGACCTGGTCTATGCGGGCGACAATGCGGCGTTTTCCATGCCCTTTGTCAACCTGGGGCTGTGCCCCGAAGCGGGCAGCAGCCTGTTGGCCCCCCGCCTGATGGGCCATGTGCGTGCGGCCGAAGTGCTGATGCTCGGCGAGCCTTTCATGGCCGAAACAGCGCTGGAAATGGGCCTGGTCAACCGCGTCGTGCCCCCCGGTGAAGTCAACGCCCTGGCACAGCGCCAGGCAGCCAAACTGGCGGCCAAGCCCTTGCAGGCGCTGATGCAAACCAAGCGCCTGATGAAAAGCGGCCAGTCTGCTGCGGTGCAACAACAAATTGCTGATGAAGCCACCACCTTTGCCCGGCTTCTGCAGTCGCCCGAGGCCAAAAGCGCATTTGCGGCGTTTCTCCAGCCCCGTTGAATTTTTGGCGGCATCAGCACGAACGTTTTTTGCCAGGAAAAATTCATCTGCTTTTCGCCTGTCTGTCATCTGATCGGGCTTGATGGGCGGATCAGCGCCTCTTGCCACCAATTGCGCAAAGATGCAAGCAGATGCTGCAACATCCTTGTATCTGTCTCGCCTTTGACATGAGGCTTGCTTTTTATGATGCATTGCGGCACACTTACGCCTTGATGTTTGCAAATAGACACGGGTTTTTTAGCTTTTATCGCTAAGCTTTTGCCCAAAAATTTATCGTTTTATTTGCAATTTTTATTCTTTGTCATCCTTTGAGTTACTTGAAGAATGACTTTGGTTTATTGGCATTGTGAAATGCCTTTTCTCTGCGCTCCATTGATCAGCATGTCTTCGTTCTCAGCCCTGCCCCTTGCTGCCGGGAACCGACCAGAGCGCTGTGCCCTGCCGCACGCTGCGCAAGTGAGTGCCACCTCACTTGGCAACACCTCCCTTTCGCCCACAAGCAAACGCCTGATGGCTGCCGGTTTGGCCTTCCTGGGTTTTGCGTTGGCGGGCTGCAAATCGGATCTGGCACCGCTGCAACAAGAGGCCAAAGCGCCCGCTGTCGCACCCACGGCCATCCACGCCCCTGCGCCTGCCGCCCCCACCGTGCCCGATACGGTTGCCGCAAAGCGGGCTGCGCCTGCAGGCCCTACCGTGGCGCTGGCCGATTTGCCTGCGCCCGGCCCTGCCGTGTACCGCGCCATTTTCAACGGTGGCCCGTTTGCCTTTGACAAGGACGGCGCCATTTTCGGCAACCGCGAGCGCCTGTTGCCACGCCAGCCCCGCGGCTATTACCGTGAATACACCGTCGCCCAGCCGCGTGCCCGCAACCGCGGGGCGCGCCGCATCGTTTGTGGCGGCACCAAGAACCAGCCGGAGGTGTGTTACTACACCGCCGACCATTACGCCAGTTTCCAAACCATTGTTCCGTAGTAAACCCAAGGAGGCGGCACTAGCCCTGCCGTAAATAACCGTGACCCCAACCCCTGTTCTCGCCGACGATCCACTGCGCAATGTGCGCAGCAACATCGTGCAGTCGATCCGTGCGTTTCGTGTGCCTGACCTGCAAGCTGCTGCCAGCAAGCAAGGCCAGCACTTTTTGTACGCCAACCTGTCGTCTGCGCAATCCAAACAGGACATCCTGGATCTGATTGCCGAGCAGTTCACCCTGCCGGCGCACTTTGGCAAGAATTTTGATGCGCTCTACGACTGCATCACCGACCCGTTGCACAAATCCGGTCCGCAACCCGGTTTCATCGTGGTGCTTGAGCAAATCCCCACCAACGCCAAGTTCGACAAGGAAACGCGCGAACAGTTGCTCGACATCTTCCGCGATGCGGCTGATTACTGGGGAGACCGCAAGGTCGCCTTCCGGTGTTTCTATTCTTTTCTGTAGCCCGTTCTGCAAAAACCGGCCAAGCAGAACGGGCGAAACAGGCAACAGCCGCCATTGCGGATGATGCCGACGAGGCTCAGGAACCCGAAGAAAAAATGCCCACCGACAAGCTGGTGGACGTAACCCCGCTAGCGCTGCGCATGAGCAGCCCCTTCAACGCCCAGTACTGGTTGAGCGCCGTCAACGACAGCGACAACCTGGCCACGGCTTGAAGGCCATTCTTCGCCCTTGCAAAAAAGCCGCGTCTGCGGCTTTTTTGTTGCCCATAATGGTTGCCAGATATTCGCCTGTTTGAGATTTTCATGAAGACCGATCTGCCCCCAACGCTTACCCTCACCCGCCCCGACGACTGGCACGTGCACCTGCGCGACGGGGTGCATCTGCCAACCTCTGTGGCGCATACCGCCGCGCAGTTTGCGCGTGCCATCGTCATGCCCAACCTCAAGCCGCCGGTGACCACGGTGGAGCAAGCACTGGCCTACCGCGATCGCATCGTGCACGCCGTGCCTGAAGGCGCAACGTTCACGCCGCTGATGACGCTCTACCTCACCGACAATACCCCGGCAGATGAGGTGCTGCGCGCCAAAGAGGCAGGCGTTGCCGCCTTCAAACTCTACCCGGCAGGCGCCACCACCAACAGCGATGCCGGGGTGACTGATTTGAAGCATTGTCGCCCTGTGCTCGACGCCATGCAAAAGGTGGGCCTGCCCTTGCTGATCCATGGCGAAGTCACCGACCCGGCGGTGGACGTGTTCGACCGCGAAGCGGTCTTCATCGAGCGCGAATTGCAGCCGCTGCGCCGCGACC
>JAUNUE010000148.1 GCA_030538335.1 Allobrachymonas sp.
TGTGCTCGGGCGCCAAGGTCAGCAGGCGTTTGTTGATGGCTTTTTCAAGCGTTGCGGTGGGAAAGCTGAACAGCTTCATGCAGTAGCTCCTTGGGTTTGCTGCGCAGTGCGCATCAACTGGGTGAACTGGTCAAACTGGTGACCACCGGGGTACCACTGCACACTAAACGCTGGCGCATCAGTGTGCTGCACACCTTGCACGGTATCATCGAACAGGCTGGTGTGGGTGGCGCGCAGGGTGGAGGGCAATGGCTCCGCATTCACCGCAAAGCCATGGTTCTGGCTGGTGATAACCGCATTGCCGGTATCCAGATCCTTCACCGGGTAATTGCCACCGTAGCGCCCTGCTTTCAGCTTGCGCGTGGTGGCGCCACTGGCCAGGGCGAGCACCTGGTAACCCAGGCCGATGCCGAACACAGGGAGTTTGTGTTGCAGCAGCTTGCGCACCAGGTCAACCGCGTAGCTGCAGGACTGCGGATCGCCGGGGCCGCTGCTGAGCACCACCCCATCGGGCTGCAGCGCCAGCACCGCCTCTGCAGTGGTGGTGGCAGGCACCACCGTGACCTGGCAACCCCGCTGCACCAGCATGCGCAATGTCTCCTGTCGCACACCCAAATCAAGCACGACCACCTTGAACGGTTGTTCAGTTGGCGCTGGGCTGTAGCCACCGCCCAGCGTCCAGCCGCCTTCGTTCCAGGCATAGGAGCTTGCGCAAGTGGCGTTTGCCACCGAATGCCCGGATGGCGTGTTTTTCGCCGCAGCAACCGCCTGGTCGATCTGCTCTTGTGTCACGGCAACAGGGCTGTCAAAAGCCACAATGCAGCTCTGCTGCGCCCCGTGCTCGCGGATGTGGCGTGTGAGTTTGCGCGTATCGATATTGGCAATCGCGACCGTGCCATTGCGGCGCAAATAATCCTGCAGGTTTTCTTCGCTGCGAAAGTTGGACGCAATCAGCGGCAGATCACGGATGACCAGGCCGCTGGCGCGCACCTGGCCCGACTCCGCATCTTCGGCATTGGTGCCGTAGTTGCCGATGTGGGGGTAGGTAAAGGCGACAATCTGCCCCGTGCTGGCCGGGTCGGTGAGAATTTCCTGATAACCCGCAACAGAGGTATTGAAAACAACTTCGCCAATGGCCTGACCAGCAACGCCAATCGCATTGCCAACAAAACAGGTGCCATCGGACAATGCCAGCAAGGCGCTGGGCAGGGACGCGTGCAGGGACAAGGGCACTTGGGATTACTCCGCAAAAGGAAAAAGGATTCGAGGCATGCAACGCACGTGCCTGAACCAAGAACCTCTTGCTTGCACCCGCAAACAAGGCGCAACAGCACCTCTATTTGTCTGTATTGTTCTTGGGAAACACGGCGTGGCAGCCGTTGTGCTGTGAAAACTGGCGCAAGTCGCGCGGCAGGCACGCGGGTACGCCAGTTTGGAAGCGCACTATTATAGCTGCCGATTGGGGCAGCCACTGTGGGCCGCACTGGCATACATGCAAATCGCAGCAGCAACGGCCACGTTCAACGACTCTTCCCCGCCCGGCTGGGCAATGCGCACCAGCAAATCCGCCCGTTGCACCATATCTGCCGAAACGCCCTGCCCCTCATGCCCGAAAATCCAGGCACACGGTTGCGGCAGATGCGTCTGATGCAGCATCGAAGTGCCTTGCAAATGGGTTGCCAGCAAGGGGATTTGCAGGCGATCCACATCGGCCGACGTACAGCTTTCAAACAGGCGCAATCCGAAATGCGCGCCCATACCGGCGCGCAATACCTTGGGTGACCACAAGGCCGCCGTGCCCTGCAAGGCCAGTACCTGCTTGAAGCCCAAGGCGCTGGCCGTGCGCAAAATCGAACCCACATTGCCCGCATCCTGGATGCGGTCAAGGATGAGGGTGTTGGCCGTGGGCTGGATCGCTTCAGGCGCTTGCAACAAGGCAGCACTATCGACCACATAGCCCATGCTCCCCGCAGACTCCAGCGGACTCAACTGGGCGAACAGGGCATCATCCAGCACATGCACACGTGGCAAACCAGCCAGCCACGCAGGCGGCACGCCACGCTGCCACAGGCTTTGGGCAAACACGGCGGTGCCGGGCATTACGCCACGTTGCAGTGCCGCCCTGCACAGATGATCGCCTTCCAGCCACACCTTGCCTTGCTTGCGGTAAGCCGCGGGTTCATGCACCAGCTTGCGCAAGGATTTGAACAACGCGTTGTCGCGCGAAGCAATGGATACCACTGTTTGAGCAGATTGCATCAAGAAGTCTCCTGCCCGCTGACAGGCCACAAGGCTGCTACAGGCGCGAAGCCGCTGCGGTGCTCTGGCGTCGGGCCAAACTGCTTCAAAGCCGCCAGATGTTCTGCCGTACCGTAACCTTTGTGCCTGGCGAAACCATATTGCGGATAGCGCGCATCAAATTCGACGCACCAACGGTCGCGCGTGACTTTCGCCAGGATTGATGCCGCCGAGATAGCGGGCACCAACGCATCGCCCTGCACCACGGCTTCAGCCCGTACTCTCAGCACAGGCAGGCGATTACCGTCGACCAGCACCTTGCCAGGAGGCAGGCGCAAACCCTCTACCGCACGGCGCATGGCCAGCATGGTGGCCTGCAGAATGTTGAATTCAGAAATTTCCTGCACGCTGGCGCTGGCAATGCTGCAGCACAGAGCTTTGGCGAGAATTTCATCGTACAAACGCTCACGCCGCAAGGCGGTAAGCTTTTTGGAATCGGCCAAGCCTTGAATCGTATGCCGGTCGTCCAGAATGACCGCAGCAGCCACCACAGGCCCAGCCAGCGGGCCGCGCCCGGCCTCGTCCACCCCGGCAATCAAGCCACTGGGGGCGTCCCAGCACAGGCTGGCCTGTTCAGCGCGCAAGAAGTTCCTGGATCGCATGGGCAGACAAGGCGGCGGTGTCGCGTTGCAAATCAGTGTGCAGCGCAGAGAAGCGTTGCTGCACGGCGGCGATGCGGGCCGGATCCTGGAACCATGCATCTACCGCATCGGCCAGTTTTTCGGGTGTAGCATTATCCTGGATCAATTCAGGCACCACAAATTCCCGGCACAGAATATTGGGCAAGCCCACCCATGGCTGCAACTGCTTGCGGCTCATGTATTTTGCTGACCACGGATGCATGGCGTAGGCAATAACCATGGGGCGCTTGAGCAAAGCAGCCTCCAGAGTGGCTGTGCCGCTGGCAATCAAGGTCACATCACATGCCGTGAGGGCTGTGTGCGACTGCCCGTCGAGCACCGTGACCACATCCTGCATGTTCTGCGCCCGCACCCATGCTTGCAGATGGTGGAAATGACCAGGCGCCGCAGGAAGAACGATGCGCAAGCCGGGTCTGCGCTGGCGCAACAGTTGGGCAGCTTGCAAAAAGCGTTCTGCCAGATAGCGGATTTCAGATTTTCGGCTGCCGGGCAACAGCGCCAGCACTTCACCTGTTTCATCAAGCCCAAGCGCACGGCGTGCGTCACGCCGATCGGGCTGCATGGGAAACACACTGGCCAGCGGATGCCCAACATACGTAGCCGCAATACCATGCTGTTGCAACAGCTCCGGCTCAAAGGGAAACAGGCACAGCACATGGTCAGCGCAACGCTTCAGGGCATGCACCCGCTCGGGCCGCCAGGCCCAGATCGAGGGGCAGACAAAGTGCACTGTCTTGATGCCCTTCTCGCGCAAGCTTTCTTCCAAACCCAGGTTGAAATCCGGCGCATCCACGCCGATGAACACATCGGGCCGCTCTTGCAACAGACGTGCGCGCAACTGGTTGCGGATGCGCCAGATGCCCGCCACGCGCTTGAGCACTTCGAGGCTGAAGCCGTGAACAGCGAGTTTTTCGCTGGGCCAATGCGCGACAAACCCTTCTGCCTGCATGCGTGGCCCGCCGATGCCACTGGCCTGCAAAGCAGGCCAATGCGCGCGCGCGCCTTGCAGCAACAAACTGGCCAGCAAATCCCCCGAGGCTTCGCCTGCCACCATCGCAAGGCGCAGCGGCGGGGAAACTGTTTGCTGGTGCGTATTCATGGATTTCAGGCGGATGGTGCCAAACTGCAGCTACCAACGCAAAGCTTGGAGCCGTCAGCGCACAATACCACGGCGGGATTGCGCCAGAAAATCCAGCATCATCCGGATATCGTCCTGTGCCTCAGGATACTGCTCCTGCACCTCGGCAATCGATTGCTGTGCCTGCTCCAGCGTCAAGTCACTGCGGTACAGCAGACGGTAGATGGCCTTGACGGCCGCCAACCTCTCGGCAGAAAACCCGCGGCGACGCAAGCCTTCAGCGTTGAAACCCCGTGCCGCAGCCGGGTTGCCATCGACCATGATGAAGGGGGGCACATCCTGGCTGATGGCCGAAGAGAAACCGATCATGGCATGTGCGCCGATCTTGACGAACTGGTGGACACCACACAAGCCGCCGATGATGGCCCAATCACCCACCTGCACATGGCCTGCCAACCCCACGCTATTGGCGAGAATGGTCTGGTTGCCCAATTGCACATCGTGCGCAATATGCACCGTGGCCATGATCCAGTTGTCATCACCCATACGGGTGCAACCGCTGTCTTGCACCGTGCCGGTATTGATGGTGCAAAACTCGCGGATGGTGTTGCGATTGCCCATTTCCAGCCGGGTAGGTTCGCCCGCATATTTTTTGTCTTGTGGCGGGCCGCCAATCGCGTTGTGCGAAAAGATGCGGTTGTTTTTGCCAATTACCGTGTGACCCTCAATCACACAATGGGGCCCGATCACCGTGCCCGCATCAATTTCAACGTGCTGCCCCACGGTGGTGAAGGCGCCCACCTGTACATCGTCTGCCAGTTGGGCGGACGGGTCAACCAGTGCCGTGGGATGGATGTGTGGCACGCCTGT
>JAUNUE010000149.1 GCA_030538335.1 Allobrachymonas sp.
TGGGCTTGAACACCGAGCGCGGGTGCACCATCTTGATGAACTGCTTGATCATCTCCTCGGTCACCACAAAGTCGGCGATCACGCCGTCTTTCATCGGGCGGATGGCCTCGATATTGCCCGGCACCTTGCCGAGCATGGCCTTGGCCTCTTTGCCCACGGCCTGGATCACTTTGCGCCCGTTGGGGCCGCCTTCGTGGCGGATGGCCACCACCGAAGGCTCATCCAGCACAATGCCCTGCTCGCGCGAGCAGATCAGGGTGTTGGCCGTGCCCAGGTCAATGGCCAGATCGGTAGAAAAATACCGGCGAAAACCAGCAAACATAAATCAAAAATCCTTGTCTGCAGCCCTGCGGCTGCATAGCACCATAAAAGCGGCTTACAGGGGCTGCTCTGTGCAGAAAAAACCGCCCGCAAGCTGCCGGATTGGCGCCTTTCATCTGGCCGCGTATTTCATTTCCGGGCGACTCCGCCTGTAAACTGGCGATAATACCGTATCAAGCCGCTTTTACCGGGGTAAGCTGGCATTCTGCATACCATTTATTGCACTTTGTCAGCCTTGAAGCAGGGGCGTTTTGCTACCGGCCTGCCTCCCGTGTTTTCGTAAAAATTTGTGTCAATTCCTGTTTCTGCCATGCCACTGACCCCTGAAAACATCCAGGCGCTGTGCCGCCTGTCCAAACTGTCGCTCAGCGATGCCGAGTCTGCTGACGTATTGCAGCACCTGAACGGCTTTTTCAATACGGTTGTCACGCCCATGCAGGCGGTTGATACCGCTGGCGTCACGCCCCTGGCGCACCCGGTAGAAATCTTCCGCGAGGTTACCTTGCGCCTGCGCGAGGATGTGGCCAGCGAGCCGAACCAGCGCGAGGCCAACCAGCGCAGCGCGCCGCAGGTTGAAAACGGCCTGTTCATCGTGCCCAAGGTCATTGAATAAACCACCAACACACCTCAAAGACCATTTTTTGCATGTGCATGCTTCGCTACTGGAACCTGCACACAACCTGATCACACACCATGAGCGATTTGCACCTCAAAACCGTGGCTGAACTCAGCCACTTGCTGCAAAGCAAACAGGCCAGCAGCGTGGAACTGGCGCAGCATTTTTTGCAACGCAGCCAGCAGCACAGTGCGCTGGGCGCCTACCTGGCCATTGACGAACAAGCCACATTGGAGCAGGCCAAAGCCGCAGATGCACGCATCGCTGCGGGCAAGGCCACCGCATTGACCGGGGTACCCATTGCGCACAAAGACGCATTCGTCACGCGCGGCTGGCCCACCACGGCGGGCAGCAAGATGCTGCAGGGCTACCAAAGCCCGTTTGATGCCACCGTGGTAGCCAAACTGGGCCTGGGTAACCAGGAGCAGGGCGGATCAGATGCCGGTGCGGGCATGGTCACACTCGGCAAGCTCAACTGCGATGAATTTGCCATGGGCAACGGCAGCGAGTTGTCGGCTTATGGCAAGGTGCACAACCCCTGGGATACATCCCGCGTGCCGGGCGGCTCGTCTGGCGGCAGCGCTGCAGCAGTGGCGGCCGGTTTGACACCCTGCGCCACCGGCACCGATACGGGCGGCTCGATCCGCCAGCCTGCGAGTTTTTGCGGCATCACCGGCATCAAACCCACCTATGGCCGCGCCAGCCGCTACGGCGTCATCGCCTACGCCAGCAGCCTCGATCAGGCGGGGCCGATGGCGCACACGGCAGAAGACTGTGCCTTGCTGCTCTCCACCCTGTGCGGGCCGGATCTTGACCGCGATTCGACTTCGCTGGATGTGCCCGCAGAAGATTACACCGCCGCACTGAACCAGCCGCTGGCCGGTTTGCGCGTCGGCCTGCCCAAGGAATTTTTCGGCAAGGGCATGGCCGACGATGTGCGCGCAGCGGTCGATGCCGCGTTGAAGGAATACGAAAAGCTCGGCGCGCAACTGGTCGATATCACCCTGCCGCACAGCGCCCAAGCCGTGCCGGTTTACTACATCATCGGGCCTGCAGAAGCCAGCAGCAACCTGAGCCGCTTCGACGGCGTGAACTTTGGTCACCGCAGCAGCAGCTACACCGATCTGGAGAGCATGTACCAGGCGTCGCGCAGCGAGGCCTTCGGTCTGGAGGTCAAGCGCCGCATCCTCACTGGCGCGTATGTGCTGAGCCACGGTTACTACGATGCCTACTACCTCAAGGCGCAGCAAATCCGCCGCTTGATTGCCGAAGACTTCCAGTTGGCATTCAAGGAGTGCGATGTCATCGCCGGGCCGGTTTCACCTACCGTGGCGTGGCAGATCGGCGCGCATGCCGACGTGCTGTCAAGCTACATGGCCGATATCTTCACCTTGCCTGCATCACTGGCCGGTCTGCCCGGCATGAGCCTGCCCGTGGGCGTGGGCGAAGGCAATATGCCGGTGGGTCTGCAATTGATTGGCAACTATTTGCAGGAAGGCCGCTTGCTCAACACCGCCCACGCCTTCCAGCAAGCGACCGACTGGCACACCCGCCGCCCGCAAGGATTCTGATCATGACGACCTCTTCGCAAGTGATCCCGCAACTCATCAACGGCTACGAAGTCGTCATCGGCTTTGAAACCCACGCCCAGCTTTCTACCAAGAGCAAGATTTTCAGCCGCGCCAGCACGGCGTTTGGCGCCGAACCCAATACACAGGCCAGCGCGGTGGACTTGGCCTTGCCCGGCACGCTGCCGGTCATGAACAAGGCGGCGGTGGAGCGCGCCATCCGCTTCGGCCTGGCCGTGGGCGCTTATGTCGCGCCGCGCAGCATCTTCGCGCGCAAGAACTATTTCTACCCCGACCTGCCCAAGGGCTACCAGATCAGCCAGTTCGAGATTCCGGTGGTGCAGGGCGGCGAGGTGTCGTTCTTTGTGGAGGTCGGCAAAGAGACCGTGCAGAAAACCGTGCGTCTGGTGCGCGCCCACCTTGAAGAAGACGCGGGCAAATCGGTGCACGAAGGCATGATCGGCACCAGCGGCATCGACCTCAACCGTGCGGGCACGCCGCTGCTCGAAATCGTGACCGAGCCTGACCTGCGTTCCACGGCTGAGGCCATTGCCTACGCCAAGGAGCTGCACAAGATCGTCACGTGGATCGGCATTTGCGACGGCAATATGCAGGAAGGCTCTTTCCGCTGCGACGCCAACGTGAGCGTGCGCAAGCCCGGTGCTCCGCTGGGCACGCGCCGTGAAATCAAGAACCTCAACAGCTTCCGCTACATGCAGCAGGCGATTGATTACGAAATCCGCTGGCAGATCGAACAGATCGAAGATGGCCGCGCCATCGAACAGGCCACTGTGTTGTTCGACCCCGACACGGGCGAGACGCGCACCATGCGCACCAAAGAAGATGCGGCCGACTACCGCTACTTCCCCGACCCCGACCTGCCGCCGCTGGTGATTGCGCCGCAGTGGATGGAGCAGGTCAAGGCCGACATGCCCGAACTGCCGCGCCAGATGGCCGCGCGTTTTGTGGCCGATTACGGCTTGCCAGAATACGATGCCAGCCAGCTCACCTTGAGCCGCGAGATGGCCGCATATTTTGAAGTAACTGCCAAGGCCTGCGGCCAGCCCAAACTGGCGGGCAACTGGGTCATGGGCGAACTGTCGCGCCGCCTGAACATGGACGAAATCGAAGTGGCGCAAAGCCCCGTGAACAGCGCCCAACTGGCCGCGCTCATCACCCGCATCCACGACGGCACCATCAGCAACAATGCGGGCAAACAGGTGTTTGATGCGCTGTGGACGGGCGAAGGCCAGGAGGTAGATGCCCTGATCGAGGCCAAGGGCCTGAAGCAGATGAGCGACACCGGCGCGCTTGAAAAAATCATCGACGAAGTGATCGCCGCCAACGCCGACAACGTGGCGCAATACAAGGCCGGCAAAGACAAGGCCTTCAACGCGCTGGTCGGGCAGGTCATGAAAGCCAGCAAGGGCAAGGCCAACCCCTCGCAGGTCAACGCCTTGCTGAAGCAGAAGCTGGGTTGATGGAGAGCGGCCCGGTTCACGCCAGCGCGCAAAGCGGTTTTTCGCGGGGCGCCGCCACCTATGCCAAGGGGCGGCCTGATTACCCAGGCGCTGTGCAGGCCCTGCTCACGCAAACCCTGGGCCTGACTGGCGGCCGCCACATTGCAGATGTAGGCGCGGGCACCGGCAAATTCACGAGACTGTTGCTGCAAACCGGCGCGCATGTCACCGCTGTGGAGCCGGTCGCCAATATGCGCCAGGTGCTGGAGCAGACGCTGGCAGCAGAGCCGCAATGGGCACAACGGCTAAACGTTCTGGAAGGCACGGCGCAAGCGCTGCCTTTGCCCAGCGTCAGCATGGATGCGGTGTGCTGTGCGCAGGCGTTTCACTGGTTTGCCTCCCGCGAAACCCTCAACGAATTTGCACGCGTGCTCAAACCGGACGGCTGGTTGGTGCTGGTCTGGAACGAACGCGACCACACGGTGGATTGGGTCAACGCACTCACCCGCATGATGGCACCCTACGAAGGCACTGCCCCTCGCTTTCACACCGGTGCCTGGCGCGCGCCTTTTCCGCATCATGCCTTTGGTGCGTTGCACGAACAGGTCTTTGCCTACCAGCATGTGGGCACGCCCGAGCAGGTGCTGGTGAACCGCACCCTGTCGATCAGCTTCATCGCCGCCTTGCCCCAGGCCGAGCAAGACCAACTGCGCCAGCAAATGGCCGCCTTGATCGATACCTCGCCCGCGTTACGGGGCCGCAGCGAAATCGCCTACCCGTACACAACCCGTGTGTTTTATGCGCAGCGGTTGGCAGTGGGTTAGCCATATAGCCCAGCCCGAAAATAATCAGACACCGTTTGCCCTGAGAGCCTGTTCACAATCTCCCCGCAGGATGCGCACAGAGCCAAAACCCTGTCA
>JAUNUE010000150.1 GCA_030538335.1 Allobrachymonas sp.
GAAATCGGCCGGGGCACCAGCACTTTTGACGGCTTGGCGCTGGCTGGCGCGATTGCCAGTCACCTGCATGAAAAATGCCAGGCATTTGTGCTGTTTGCCACGCACTATTTTGAGTTGACGGCGTTTCCTGCCACCCACCATGCCGCCATCAATGTGCATGTGGATGTGGCCGAAGCCGGGCACGACATCGTGTTTTTGCATGCCATTTCACCGGGGCCTGCCAGCCGCAGCTACGGCATCCAGGTGGCGCGCCTGGCAGGCATGCCCGCAGCCGTGATCCAGCAAGCGCGCCAGACCCTGCAAACACTGGAGGCGCAGCAGACCGAGCAGCAACAGCAGATCGATTTGTTTGCTGCGCCCAGACACGTGGAGACGGTGGAATTACCAGCCATCCAGCGCGAACTGGAACGTGCGGTGGAGGCACTGGAACCCGACCAGCTCACGCCTTTGCAGGCGCTGGAGGCGGTGTATGCCTTGAAAAAGATGGTGGGTTAGGTTTGGAGAAGGCGCTTACGCTGCCTGTTCCTGATCTGCCGCAGGCAATGCGGGCACGTCTTCATCATCCAGGCCGTTTTGCAGCAAAGGCGCAGCCGCGCTGATGCGCGTTTCGAGCTTTTGCAGCAAGTCGTTGCGCGCCGATTCGTAGGCGCGGTGCAAAGCCGTGCCAAAGGCCAGGGCGTCGGCCGAGCCGTGGCTTTTGAATACCAAGCCGCGCAAGCCGAGCAGGGCGGCGCCGTTGTAGCGGCGGTAATCCACACGCTTCTTGAAGGCGCTCAATACGGGGTAGGCCATGGCACCGGCCACGCGTGTGAGCGGGCTGCGTGAAAACTCGCTTTTGAGAAAAGCCGCCACCATTGAAGCCAGCCCTTCGCTGGTCTTGAGCGCGACGTTGCCGACAAAACCATCGCACACCACAATGTCAGTCGTGCCCTTGAAGATGTCGTTGCCCTCCACGTTGCCGTAAAAAGCGAGTTGTCCTTTGGCTGCTGCCTTCAGCATCAGGGTGCGTGCGTGCTTGATGGTGTCGTTGCCCTTGATGGCTTCTTCGCCGATGTTGAGCAGGCCCACGGTGGGGTGCTCCTTGTCGCTCAACACCGACACCAGCGCCGAGCCCATGACGGCAAATTGCAGCAAATGTTCGGAGTCGCAATCGACATTGGCGCCCAGGTCAAGCACGGTGGTGCCGCCACCCTTGGCATTGGGCATTTGCGAGGCGATGGCGGGGCGGTCAATGCCCTCCATCGTCTTGAGCAGGTAGCGGGCCACTGCCATCAGCGCGCCCGTGTTGCCAGCAGATACTGCCGCTTGGGCAGTGCCGTCACGCACCTGCTGGATGGCAATGCGCATGGACGAATCTTTTTTCTTGCGCAGCGCTACTTCTACCGGGTCGTCCATGCTGACCACTTCGCTGGCAGCCACTATTTTTACGCGCTCAGGAGCGAGTTGTGCCACGCCCGGTTGTTGTGCCCATGCGGTTTGCAGCACATCCGGCAGGCCAACCAGCAGCAGGTTGGCGTCGTCATGATCGCGCAGGAAACGGGCGCAGGAAGGCAGGGTGACCGAAGGGCCATGGTCGCCGCCCATGCAATCTACTGCCAATACCACTTTGCGGGAATGATCAACCATGCTTGTTGCCACCAACCATCCAGAACGGGCGTTTCATTATTTCACGCAGCATGTGCGCAAGCCCCAACGCCTGAAAAATAAAAGCCCGAAGCTACCGGGGTAGCATCGGGCCGGGTGTATACGGAAAACCTGAAAATGCAATCAGGCTTCGGACGACTTGTTCTTCAGCACCTGGCGACCACGGTAAAAGCCGTTGGGGCTGATGTGGTGACGCAGGTGGTTTTCGCCCGTGGTAGGCTCAACCGCCACGTTGGGGGCAACCAGTGCGTTGTGCGAGCGGTGCATGCCGCGCTTGGATGGGGACTTTTTGTTTTGCTGAACGGCCATGATCCGCTCCCTTGAAAATAAAGACTGCTGATGAAACGATGGCGTACCAGCACTACACGTTATATAGTCAGCCTGCCGCCCGATAAACCATAAATTGTACTGTTTTTTTGCGCTTTTGCCAAAACTAAAATGGCAGGCAGGTAAAAATTCCGGTCTTGTGACTCCCCGTACACGCTGGGGGCATACCAAAGGGAGTATTCTTTAGACATGAAGAACCAAGAAAAGACCGCCAAGCCATCTTCCGGCACACCTGCCAATATTGAAGAAGGCACGCCTGTTTCCGTCAAGATTCGCGAACGGCTGTTGGCCGCCAAACAGCGTTTTTACGCCAATGACAATATCGCCGACTACCTGCAACCGGGTGAACTGGAGCAGTTGTTTGACGAAGTGACGGACAAGATGCAGGGCGTGCTTGACAGCCTGGTCATCGACACGGCCAACGACCACAATACCTCAGATACGGCCCGGCGGGTGGCCAAACTCTACGTCAAAGAGGTGTTTGCGGGCCGTTACGTCAAGCCGCCTGAAATTACCGAGTTTCCCAATGCCGAGGCGCTCAATGAGTTGATGTTGGTGGGGCCGATCACGGTGCGCAGTGCCTGCTCGCACCATCTGTGTCCCATCATCGGCAAACTCTGGATTGGCATCATGCCCAACAAGAAGACCAATGTGATTGGCCTGTCGAAATACGCGCGGCTGGCCGAGTGGGTGATGGGGCGCCCGCAAATCCAGGAGGAGGCCGTGGTGCAACTGGCCGATCTCATCCAGCAAAAAACGCAGCCCGACGGACTGGCGCTGGTGATGCAGGCCACGCACTACTGCATGGCCTGGCGCGGGGTGAAAGACCTCAACAGCCGCATGATCAACTCCATCATGCGCGGCTCCTTCTTGCGCAACAGCGACCTGCGCAAGGAATTTCTCTCGCTGATTCCCGGCAAGGACGACTGAAACCGTAAAAACTTCGGGCTTCATTGCTGCCCGCGCCATGTGTAAATCCCAAAAATTGTGTCAGGTTGCGACAAGAAACCCGTAAACCGGCATTAAGATAAAGGCCTTTCAAGCCCAAAGGTAAAAAATAACCCGCACGGTTTTTTCGGCCTTGGCTTCAAAACACGGAGTTATCCGGTCGCCCACGCCACCGAGCAAGGTTGAACCCTTGGGTATCCAGCCAAGCACAGCGGCCAAGGAGCCCGGTGATGGCCAACAGTTTTTGTTTTTGCATAGAGGAGCTTTTATGAAACGGCGTACTTTTTCTTCCATGACGCTGGCCTCCATCGTGGCAGCCAGCGCAGCATTGGTGGGTTGCACCAAACCGGCTGAACCAACGGCGGCTGGTGCCAGCAGTGCCGCAGCGTCGGCTGTCAGCGCTGCCAGCACACCTGTGGCCACAGAAGGCGACGTGATCAAGATTGGCGTATTCCAGCCCCTGACCGGCGCCAATGGCGCAGGCGGTGTGGATGAATACGACGGCATCAAGCTGGCCCACAAGATGTACCCTGAAGTGCTGGGCAAGAAAGTGGTGTTGGTTGCCGTAGACAACAAGTCCGACAAGGTGGAAGCCGCCAACGCCGCCACCGTGCTGGCACAAAAGGAAAAGGTCAACGCCGTGCTCGGCTCCTGGGGCAGTTCGCTGTCGATGGCCGGCGGCCCGATCTTTGCCGAAGCCAAGATCCCGGCCGTGGCCATTTCTGCCACCAACCCCAACGTGACGAAGGGCAACGAGTACTACTTCCGCGTCTGCTTCCTGGATCCGTTCCAGGGCACCGTGGGCGCTACTTATGCTTTCAACACACTCAAGGCCAAGAAAGTGGCTGTTGTTCGCGAAGTGTCGAATGACTACTCCGTGGGTCTGGCCAAGTTCTTTGTCGATCACTTCAAGCAACTGACAGGCGACGAAAATGCAGTGGTGGCCACGGCTGACTACAACACCGGTGACCAGGACTTTACTGCCCAGTTGACCAACATCAAAAAGGCCAACCCCGACGTGATCTTCGCCCCCGGCAACTACACCGAGTCGGCGCTGATCATCAAGCAGGCACGTGCCCTGGGCATGAAAACCCCCTTCATCGGCGGCGACACCTGGGACATCGAAGCCTTCCTGAACGTGGGCGGCGAAGCAGTTGAAGGCGCTGTGATTTCGACCTTCTTTGCCAACGACGTGCCGATCAACAAGACCTCAGAAGAGTTTTTGAAAGCCTACCGCGACGAGTACAAGAAAGAAGCTCCGGCGGTTGCTGCTCTGGGCTTTGACGGCTACCGCCTGGTGCTCGACGCCATCAAGCGTGCCGGTTCTGCCGATCCGCAAAAAATCCGCGACGCCCTGGCTCAAACCAAAGGCTTTGAAGGCGCTGCCGGTGACATCACCATCAATGCCGACCGCGATGCCGACAAACCTGCCGTGTTCAAGCAGGTCAAGGATGGCAAGTTCGTCTTCCTGACGACTGTGACGCCCTGATCGGACGGTGCTGGTTTTTTGACAGCCTGATTACCGAATGCCTGTTGTGGCGCAAACCACAGCAGGTGTTCGGTTTTTTGCCATGGCGTTGTGCAATGGGCAAAAAGGCAGATTGAGGTACGGCCCCGGTTTTCGCCAGTATCGGCAATTTGACCAAGGCTGCGCTTCCAGAGGTTTTTCATGGATTTCCAGATTTTCATGCAGCAGTTCGTCAACGCACTGTCGCTGGGCAGCTTGTATGCGTTGATCGCCATTGGCTACACCATGGTCTATGGCATTTTGCGGCTGATCAACTTCGCGCACGGCGATGTCTTCATGATTGGCGGCTACCTGGCGTTTTATGCCGCCACTACCTTCTTGATGCC
>JAUNUE010000151.1 GCA_030538335.1 Allobrachymonas sp.
ACCAACCAGGTGACCAACATCAGCTCGACGATCGGCGGCAATACCTATGTGGATGCCAATGGCGGGCTGACTCCCGCGGGGCAGCAGGCACTGGTAACCTACGATGTGGCGGGCCAGACGGCCACAGGAAACACCAATGTGATTGCGGCCATCAAGAACATGAACGAAAGTGGCATCAAGTTTTTCCATACCAACGATGGCACCAATGGACAGGCTACCGGCGGCGTTATGGCAACCGGTACCAATGACTCAAGTGCATCGGGCAAATACGCCACAGCAGTGGGGTACGAGGCTTCTGCCACGGCGCAAAATGCATTGGCCATTGGCCGTGGTGCTGTTGCCAGCGGTGCGAACAGCATTTCCATAGGCACAGGTAACGTGGTGAGTGGCAACAATTCTGGCGCGATTGGCGACCCCAGCATCGTCAATGCCGATGGTTCCTACAGTATCGGCAACAACAACACGGTGGCGGTCGGGTCCAACGATGCTTTCATTGTGGGCAACAATATTACGCAAACGGCTGCCAACTCCGTCAACCTGGGTAGCAAGTCTGCAGCCACTGTGGCCGCTACTGCACAAACAGCAGGCATGACTGATTACAGCAGCGGGGTGGTCAATGGCAACCAGTTGCAGTTTGCTGCGGGTACGCCTGCAGGCGTGGTAACGGTAGGAAGTGCGGGGCAAGAGCGGCGTATTCAGAACGTAGCCGCAGGCCTGGTCAGCGCGACCAGCACAGACGCCGTCAACGGCAGCCAGCTCTACAGTGTGGCCAATGCGGTTAATGCACTGGCGGTGGGCGGCGTACAGTACGCAGCCAACCCCGATGGCACGGTCAACTACAACCAGGTCCAGTTGCAAGGCGTGCCTTATGACCCGCAAACGGGGCAGGGCGGTACCACCATCAGCAATGTGGCACCGGGTGTCCGTCCGGGCGATGCCGTGAACGTGCAGCAACTCAACCGCGCTGTGGGTGGGTTGGCCGGCCGCATCGAAACGGTTGACAAGAATGCCAATGCGGGCACGGCTTCTGCCATGGCCATGGCGGGCTTGCCACAGGCCTATTTGCCGGGCAAGAGCATGTTTGCTGTAGGCGCAGGAACGTACCGGGGTCAGGGCGCGATGGCCATGGGCCTTTCCATGGTCAGCGACAACGGCAAATGGGTGATCAAAGGCTCCTTGAGCAGCAACACCCGTGGGCACGTGGGCGCGTCGGTCGGTGCTGGTTACCAGTGGTAAGCCGCAGGGCAAATGAACAGAAAGCGGGAAATCATGAATCAAAAAAAAATGACGATGCGTTTATCAGCAACCCTGCTTGCCCTGGCGCTGGGCGCATGCGCTGGCACAGGCACCGTAGTAGATGAATATGGCAAGACAGACAAGCCGGTTTTTCCGGACGTGTCAAAAGTGACCATGGATGCGCGCGAAGGCGTTTATCCTGATAAGGATGCCTTGCAGCAGTTGCGACCGGGTCTGTCGCGCGACCAGATTTACCATCTGCTGGGGCGGCCCCACTTTGCCGAGGGCTTTCGCGTGCGCGAATGGGACTATGTGCTGTACTTTGGCAAGGCCAGTGCGGAACGAAAAACCTGCCAGCTCAAGGTGCTGTTCGACAAAGATCTGAAAGCACAAAGCTACCACTGGCTACCCACCGATTGTCCACCGTAAGCAGAAACGGTGGGCGGGTGCCTATGGCTCTTATGGATTGGTGCGTGGCGCAGCTTGCGGCAGGGTCACCACATAACCTGTGGTGCGCCATTGCTGCTCCCAGCAGACGCTGATCTGCTCAAAGCCCATCACAGCATTGCCGCGCATGGCAGCGAACCGCACATTGGCGCACGACAGCGGTGGCTGGTTCTGCGCCGGGGTATGCAGCAGGCGCTCAATGCCGATCCAGTTGCGCATGGTGATGTCACCCAGCTTGGCGCGCTCTTGCGTCACGCCTGAAGCAAACGCCGCCTGCCGCATTTGCGACTTTACAAATGCCGGAGCCTGGCCGTACAAGCGGTCTGCCTGTTGGGCGTCAATCTGCTGGGTTGCCTGCAAGGCAGCGCCCAGCATGGCATTGGGTGTAAAACTGTCGGCATTCTGGGCGTGTGCCGCAGTGGCAACGGCCGATGCCAGCCCCAAGCATGCCAGCCTCAAGGAGCAGGAGTGGCGGGCAGATAAAAAAAATTTCCTTGTATAAGACATGATTTCAATAAAAGGACAAAATCCCAAAAGCGCACGCGGGTGCTTCTTCATGTGCATGCGCACCAAAACCCCTCAGGCAAACATGCTATCACTGCCTGGGCAGTCCGCGCGGATCATTGCGCCTGTTTGTGTCGCCTGATGCAACAAAATACCGGAGACAAAGGAGGAGATGCGGTATGGTCTTTCCAACTGAAAAGAAACAGGATGAATGGCAAACGGTACTTGCCGGTAAAAACGCCGAGCCCCTTGCGCTGGAAGTAACGCGCCAGGCCGCAACCGAGCGCCCTTTTACCGGTCGCTACAACGACCACTGGGCCCAGGGGCATTACCGCTGCATCTGCTGTGATCAGCCCTTGTTTGCCAGCGATGCCAAGTTCGACGCGGGGTGCGGCTGGCCGAGCTATTTCGAGGCGCTGCGGCCCGATGCGCTGGTGGAAAAAACCGACCGCAGCCACGGCATGGTGCGCATCGAAGTCTTGTGCAGCCAGTGCGGTGCGCATCTGGGGCATGTGTTTCCTGATGGGCCGCCACCCACGGGGCGGCGTTACTGCATGAATTCAGCGGCGCTGGAATTTGTTGCAGACACAAATTGAAGTGGATTTATTCAGGCATCCATATCCGCAACGGGATGTGCCTGGCGGCGTGCTGAAAGTCTTTGTCTGTTGTGAGCAACGTCAGGCCATAGCGTATGCACAACTGCGCCAATACGGCATCAATCGTGCCCATTTGCACACCTGCACGGCGACAGGTGTTGCGGATGGTGGCCGCGTCGGTATGGTCTTGCAGATCAGGCGCAACCATGGGCAAGGCGGAGAATCTCTCGACAATGGAAGCTGCTGCTTTTGGGCCTTGAAAGCCTTGCAGAAGTTCCTGCAGTACAAGTCCTGTGGTGACAATGGATTCTGCGCTGTTGAGCAGGCGCGCCAATTCGCGTACTTCGGGCGCGTTTTGTGTACCGTCGCGGCGCAATGCCAACGACCATACGCTGGTATCAACCAGTACAGTCATGGCGTGAGCGCTCTGCTTTGTAGTCGTAGCCGTCGCTCCATTCCAGTTTGCCGAACAACTCGCCCAGTTTGCGTTGCTCACGCCGGGCGATAAACTCTTTCAGCGCAATGGTGACAGCCGCTTTTTTGGTAGGTTGCCCGCTCAGTTCCAGTACTTTTTCAAGAAGATCGGGGTCAAGTGCAAGGTTGGTTGCCATGTGTGCCTCCTTGTGTGATAGTCTACACATATATGTTACCGGGCACAAGAACGTCACACCTGTCTGATGCTTGTCAGCTCAAATTGGATATAAAGCCATAGCGCCATGAATTCTTCCACTTTTACCCGCTCCGCTGGCCGCCAGGCGCAGCAGTTGCGCCCGGTGCGCATCACCCGCCACTACACCCGGCACGCCGAAGGTTCGGTGCTGATCGAGTTTGGCCATACCCGCGTGCTGTGTACGGCATCGATCGAAGAAAAAGTGCCGCCGTTCAAAAAAGGCAGTGGGCAGGGCTGGGTCACGGCCGAATACGGCATGTTGCCACGCTCCACCCACACACGCAGCGACCGCGAAGCCGCCAAGGGCAAGCAAAGCGGCCGCACGCAAGAGATCCAACGCCTGATTGGCCGCAGCCTGCGCGCGGTGTTTGACCTGAAAGCGTTGGGCGAGCGCACCATCACGCTCGATTGCGACGTATTGCAGGCCGATGGCGGCACGCGCACGGCCGCCATCACGGGTGCCTACGTGGCCGCGCACGATGCGGTGACGCGGCTGTTGCAAGAGGGCAAGCTCACCCGCAGCCCGATCCGTGAAGCCGTAGCGGCCATCTCGGTAGGCATTGTGCAAGACCAGGTGCTGCTTGATCTGGAGTACGAAGAAGACAGCACCTGCTCCACCGACATGAATGTGGTGATGGCGGGCAATGGCCGCTTCATCGAAGTGCAAGGCACGGCCGAAGATGCACCCTACACCCGCGAACAACTCAACGCCATGCTGCAACTGGCCGAGCAGGGCATAGCCGAATTGCAAGGGCTGCAAGCGGCGGCGCTGGCATCATGAAGATCGTACTGGCCAGCAACAACAAGGGCAAACTCGCCGAGTTGCAAGCGCTGCTGGGCGATCTGGGCGTAGAGCTGGTGCCACAGGCGGCGCTGGGCATTGCCGAGGCCGAAGAGCCTTTCCATACATTTCTTGAAAATGCGCTCGCCAAGGCACGCCACGCGAGCCAGCACTCCGGGCTGCCCGCCATTGCCGACGATGCCGGTTTGTGCGTGGATGCCTTTGGCGGCAAGCCCGGCGTGCAAACCGCCTACTACGCCACTTGGTTTGGCTACGAAAAAAGCGATGTCAACAATGTGAAGGCATTGCTGGAGCAGATGCAGGATGTGACCAACCGCCGTGCGGCGCTGGTCAGCACGCTGGTGGCCGTGCGTTCGCCCGATGACCCCGAACCTTTGGTGGCCGCAGGCCGCGCCGCGGGTGAAATCGCCCGCACTCCCACCGGCAGCGGCGGCTTTGGTTTTGACCCGGTGCTTTATGTGCCCGAGTTGGGAAAAACCTTTGCCGAATTGCCTGC
>JAUNUE010000152.1 GCA_030538335.1 Allobrachymonas sp.
GCCGTGGGCACGTCGATGCCGGTCTCGATGATGGTCGAGCACAGCAGCAGGTTGTAGCGCTGCGCCACAAAGTCGCGCATCACGCGCTCCAGCTCGCGCTCGGGCATCTGGCCGTGCGCCACGGCGATGCGCGCTTCGGGCAGTATCTCTTGCAATTTCTGGCGGCGGTTTTCGATGGTTTCCACCTCGTTGTGCAGAAAGTACACCTGCCCGCCGCGCTTGAATTCGCGCAGCACGGCTTCGCGGATCACGCCGCTGTTTTCGCTGCGTACAAAGGTCTTGATCGCCAAGCGCCGCTGCGGTGCAGTCGCAATCACGCTCAGATCGCGCAGCCCTTCAAGCGCCATGCCCAGCGTGCGCGGAATCGGCGTGGCCGTGAGCGTGAGCACATCCACCTCGGCGCGCATGGCCTTCATCGCCTCTTTGTGGCGCACGCCAAAGCGGTGCTCTTCATCGACGATGAGCAGGCCCAGGTTCTTGAACCGCACCTTGTCCGACAGCAGCTTGTGCGTGCCGACCACAATATCGACCGAGCCATCCTGCACGCCTTCGATGGCGGCGTTGATCTCCTTTTGCGTGCGAAAGCGGCTCATCTCCACGACCTTGACCGGCCATTTGCTGAAGCGGTCTTGCAGGTTGCGAAAGTGCTGCTCGGCCAGCAGCGTGGTGGGCGCGAGAAAAGCCACCTGTTTGCCGCCGGTTACGGCCACAAACGCTGCACGCAGCGCCACCTCGGTTTTGCCGAAGCCCACATCGCCACACACAAGGCGGTCCATCGGGCGCGGGCTGACCATGTCCTGGATCACGGCATGGATGGCGGCCAACTGGTCAGCCGTTTCTTCAAAGCCGAAGTCGTTGGCAAACACCTCGTAATCAGCCGCTGAAAAGCGGAATGGGTGGCCTTCGCGCGCGGCGCGGCGGGCGTAGATATTGAGCAGTTCAGCGGCACTGTCGCGCACCTGCTCGGCGGCCTTGCGTTTGGCTTTTTCCCACTGCGTGCCGCCCAGGCGGTGCATGGGCGCTTCGTCAGCCGCCACGCCGGTGTAGCGGCTGATCAGGTGCAACTGGCTCACCGGCACGTACAGGGTGGCGTTGGCTGCATATTCCAGATGCAGCATCTCTTGCGGCGCGGGGGTGCCGTCGGGGTTTTTCTGCCCCATGTCCATATGGATCAGCCCGCGGTAGCGGCCAATGCCGTGCGCGCTGTGCACGACAGGGTCGCCCACTTTCAGCTCGCTCAAATCCTTGATCAGCGCGTCGATGTCGCTGGCCTGCTCTTGCCTGCGTCGGCGGCGGTGTTGTGCGCCGCCACTGCTGGTGAACAGCTCAGCTTCGGTGACCAGATCGATGCCGCGCTCGTTCCAGGCAAAGCCCAGGAACAGCGGCGACACGGCCAGCCCCACCTTTTCGTCGCTGGCTTCGAATTCGGCGAGGTGGTCCATCGCCACAGGCTGCACGCCGCTGGCACGCAAAAAGTCGAGCAGGCTTTCGCGGCGGCCCTGGCTTTCGGCCAGCACCAGCACGCGGTGCGGTGTGGTGCGGATGTGCGCCTGCAGGCGCGTCAATGGATCGTCGCTGCCGCGTGCGGCGGCGATGTCGGGCAGGGGAGAGAATTCGGCATAGGCCGACTCCATGCCTGACTCCGTTCGGGCAGAGCTTGTCGAAGCCCCCGTTTGCCCTTCGACAGGTCTGTCATGCGCAGCGCCGGGTGGTGGCTCACCCCTCACCCTACCCCTCTCCCCGGCGGGGAGAGGGAGTGAAGAGGCCGGGCGCAGCGCCAACTGCGCAAAGGGCTTGGCGTGCGTATAGAACTGCTCGGCGCTCAAAAACAGTGCATCGGGCGGCAGCGCCGGGCGCTCCGGGTCGCCCGCCAGCATGCGGTGGCGCTCTTTGGTGTCTTGCCAAAAGCGGGCAAAGGGTGCTTCAAGGTCGTCGTGCAGCACCACTGTGCTGCCTTCGGGCAGGTAGTCAAACACCGTAGCGGTTTCGTCAAAAAACAGCGGCAGGTAGTATTCGATACCGGCTGTAGCCAACCCCAGGCCCATGTCCTTGTAGATGCGGCTTTTGGTCGGATCGCCTTCGAGCAGTTCGCGCCACTTGTTGCGAAAGCGCGCGCGCGCCTCGTCGTCCATCGGAAACTCGCGCCCCGGCAGCAGGCGCACGGCGGGCACGGGGTACAGGCTGCGCTGCGTGTCGGGGTCGAAGGTACGGATGCTGTCGATCTCGTCATCGAACAAGTCCACGCGGTAGGGCTGCGGCGAGCCCATGGGGTACAGGTCGATCAGGCTGCCGCGCACCGCGTACTCGCCGGGGCTGACCACCTGCCCCACATGCGTGTACCCGGCAAGCGTAAGTTGGCGTTTGAGCGCCGCTTCGTCAAGCCGCTGGCCCTGTTTGAAATCAAAGGTGTAGGCCGCCAGAAAAGCCGGGGGCGCGAGCCGGTACAAAGCCGTGGTGGCCGGTATCAGTACCACGTCGGCGCCATCGTCCTTGCTGTGCTGGCTGATGCGCCACAGCGTGGCGAGACGCTCGCTGATCAAGTCCTGATGCGGCGAGAAGGCATCGTAAGGCAGTGTCTCCCAATCGGGAAACAGCACGCAGCGCAGCGCGGGGTTGAAAAACGGCAGCTCTTCGAGCAGGCGGCGCGCATCCTGTGCATCGGCGGTGACGATGGCCGTGCAACGGCCCACCATCTTGTCGCGCGCAGCCAGTTGCGCCAACAAAGCCGCATCGGCCGAAGCAAGGGGACGGGGCAGCGTGTAGCGCTGACCGGGGGTGAGTTTGGGAAGATCCATACAGCAAAAGCAAAACGCAGTTACCCCTCGGCCAAGGTTTGGGCGAGGGGAGGCGTTTATTGTAGGGAAAGAGCAAAGTGCAGGTCGCCATCAGGGGCGCTGGTGCACAATCGCCCCATGTCGCAACCTCCCCGTATGTATGCCCTGATTCCCTGCGCCGGCCACGGCAGCCGCGCCGGTACCGCGCAACCCAAGCAGTACCAGCCGCTTGCGGGGCAGGCGCTGGTGTGGCATACGTTGGCGGCTTTGCTTGATGCGCGTTTGTCGTTTGACCGGGTTTTGCTGGTGCTGTCGCCCGACGACACCCTGTTTGCATCCTTGCCTGTGCCGCCACATGTATCCACAGAACGGCTGGCCGTGGGTCAAGTCGGCGGTGCCAGCCGTGCCGAGAGCGTGCGCAATGGTTTGCAAGCGTTGTTGGAACAGGGGGCACAATCGAAGGACTGGGTGCTGGTACACGATGCGGCGCGTTGCCTGATTACGCCAGAGCAGGTGCGGCAACTGATCGATGCCTGTTTGCCGGATACGGTGGGCGGCTTGCTGGCCTTGCCGGTGGCTGATACCTTGAAAGAAACGGCTCCAGATGGCAAGCGCGTGGCAACCACGCTGCCGCGCACCGGCAAATGGCTGGCGCAAACGCCGCAGATGTTCCGCGTGGGGAGCCTGCTGCAAGCGTTGGAAAGCGGTTTGCAGGCCGCACCTGACGCCATCACCGACGAAGCCAGCGCCATCGAGCGTCAAGGCCACGCCCCTCTGCTGGTGCCAGGCAGCGCCTGGAATTTCAAGGTAACCTACCCGGAAGATTTTGCACTGGCCGACATGGTTTTGCGCACCCGGCAAGGCCATCATTGAACCCGCAAGCGGCTGTGCGACAATTTATAGACATTCCAAGAAACAATCGGGCGGCTTCTGTCCGATCCGTTCGGGCTGAGGTATCGAAGCCCTCATGTAAAGGTTCCTGCCCTTCGATACCTCAGGGCGAACGGTGTTCAATTGTTTTCGAGTTTGGTTATACAAGAACCAAAGATCAAACAGCCACAATCTGCGTTGGCAAAAAACCAGAGCATCTGCCATGACCACCACCCAATTCCCGCCTCCTGAATTACCGCCCCTGCGCATTGGCGAAGGGTGGGACAGCCACCAACTGGTCGAAGGCCGTGACCTGTGGCTGGGTGGCGTGCTGGTTGACTACCACAAGGGCCTGCTCGGCCATTCGGATGCCGATGTGCTCCTGCACGCCGTGACCGATGCCTTGCTGGGCGCGGCCGGTCTGGGCGACATTGGCACCTTGTTCCCCGATACCGATCCAGTACACAAAGGGGCAGACTCGCGCCTGTTGCTGCGCGAAGCGGCGCGGCGCGTGCGCAAAACCAGCGGCTGGTATGTGGTGAATGTGGACTGCACCGTGATAGCCCAAGAGCCAAAACTTGCGCAATACAAACCGGCCATGGCGGCAAGCATCGCTGCCTGCCTGTCGATCCACCCCAACCAGGTCAACGTCAAGGCCAAAACGGCAGAAAAACTGGGGCCGGTAGGCGAAGGGCGCAGCATGGAAGCACGCGCGGCGGTGCTGTTGATGCAGCAGGTTTGAGCCTCGCAGTCGCTATTTGACTCTGGGCAAATGCACATCGGCCATCAGGCCGCCCTCGGCGCGGTTGCTGAGTTTCAGGCTGCCGCCCAGGTGCTCCACCACTTTTTTGACAATGGCCAGGCCCAGCCCGCTGCCCACGGCTTCGGGGCGTGCTTCGTCGGCGCGGAAAAACGGTTGGGTCAGGCGTGAAAGGATGGCGGGCGGCACGCCGCTGCCGTGGTCGTGGATTTGCAGATGCACCATGTTCGCGCCCTCGGCCCGGGCAACGATCGAAAGTTCGGTGGCCTCGGTGCAAGGCGATTTGCCTGAGCGACGGTCGTTTTCCATCTGGTTGGAAACCACGAGCCCCAGCT
>JAUNUE010000153.1 GCA_030538335.1 Allobrachymonas sp.
CAGCAGCAACCAGAGCGCCAGCAGGATCAGCGCCCACAGCCAGGGCAGGGCCAGGCGCAGCGGGTATTCGTCCAGCAGGTCGATGTCGCTGACCAGGCGGTGCATATGGCTGCTGTTGCGCGTGGCGTGCCGTGCGTTGGCCAGGCGGCCAAACAGCAGGCTGCGCAAATCGGCCAGCAGAGCCAGAGTGGCGTTGTGCGACACCAGCCGTTCGCCATAACGCCCGGCGGTGCGCCCGATCGCCAAGCCGCGCACTACCGCACCCGCTGCCGGGTAGTTGAAGGTGTAGGCCGTGGCCAGGTTGACAATGCCCGCAAGCGCCGCTGCCGTGATGAACCAGCCCGACACCGCCAGCAGCAAAATGCCCGCCGCCATGGCAAACAGGCCGAGCGCTGCCGCCCAGAACCAGGCCGTTTTCCGGCTGGTCATCAGGCGGCGCAAAACGATGCGCCCGTCTTGTAGCAGGGCTTGCGGATCAGGCATGGTCAAGAAGCGGTGGAGTTGCGGGGGTTGGCATCCAGCGACAGGACTTGGTCAAACCAGTGCTGGCCTTGGGCGTCGTGGCTGACCAGCAGCAGGGTCTTGCCTCGGCTCAGGCGTTCGATCAGCGTAAATATTTCCTGGGCAGTGTCGGCATCAAGGTGCGCAGTGGGTTCATCCAGCAGCCACAGCGGAGCATCCTGCAGCAGCAGTTGCGCCAGCGACAGCCGCTGGATCTGCCCGCCCGACAAGCCTTGTCCGCGCTCGCCAAGTACGGTGTCAAACCCCAATGGCAAGCGTTCCACCAGATCGGCCAGGCCCACCTGGCGCAGGGCTTGCCACAGTTCGTCGTCGCGGGCAGCAGGGTGCGGCAGGCGCAGGTTGTCGGCCAGGCTGGTGGGCAGCAAGGTGGGCGCTTGCCCGAGATGGCCGATGTGCTGGCGCACGCTGTGCGCATCGAATGTGTGCAGCGGCTGGCCGTTGAGCAGCAGTTCGCCCTCGTAAGACGCAAAGCCCAGAATGGCCGCCAGCAGGCTGGATTTGCCGCTGCCGCTGGCACCCGTAATGGCGACCCTTTGCCCGGCGGGGATGTGGGCCGTCAACGGTGCCAGACGCTGGCGGTCATCGGTGCTGCGGATATGAAGCTGCTGCATCTCCAGTGCGGGCGCTTGCGCAAGCGTAAGTGGTTGCCCTTGTGCCAACGGAGTTTGCGCGGCTGTCCACAAAGGCTGCAACAACGCTGCTGCCGCTTCGGCCTTGGCCTTGTCGTGGTAATCGGCACCCAACTGGCGCAGCGGCGCGTAAAACTCGGGCGCGAGCAACAGGGTGAACAGGCCGCCCTGGTAGGCCACCGGCACCCGTCCTGTGGCCCAAGGTAACATGCCGATCAACCCCAGTCCCAGATACACCGCCACCAGCGCAATCGACAGCGACGCAAAAAATTCCAGCACTGCGGTGGACAAAAACGCCAGTCGCAGCACGCCCATCGTGCGGTGGCGATAGTCTTGCGCCGAACGGTCAATCCACGCCTGCGCTTGTGGCACCGCCTGCAGGCGCTGCAAGGTGGGCAAGCCGCGCAGCAAATCGAGAAAACGCCCGCTCAACAGCGCCAGTGCTGAGAGTTGCTCGCGGTTTTTGCGGCTGGCCGCCAGGCCCACCAGAACCATGAAAACAGGCACCAGCGGCGCGGTCAGCAGCATCAGGCCCGCCGCCAGAGGGCTGTACAGCGCCACGGCTGCGGCCACCAGCAGCGGCATCAAGACGGAGAGCTTTTGCTGCACCCAATAACGGCGGATGTAGCCGTCGAGTGCATCGACCTGGTCGAGTACCTGGCTCGACAGCGCGCCGTCATTGCCCAAATGCGTGCGCGCTGGCCCCAGCCGCGCCAGTGCGGCCAGCAATTGTTCGCGCAGCGTGGCGCGCAAGGCCAGGCTGGTGCGTTCCAGCAGGCGCTCTTTGCCGTGTGTAAGCAAGGGCTGCAACAACCACACCGCCGCCAGCGCGGGCAAAGCCTGCCCCAAGGCAGCCACGGTGGTTTGCCCGGCGAGCCACAGCGCAAACAACCGCGCCAGCACCGCCGCCTGCACCACGGTCAAGCCGCCATGCGCCAGCGCCAGCAGCAGGGCCAGCCACAGCCGGGCGCGGTAGGGGCGCAGCCATTGCGGCAACAAGGAGGCGGGGCGCGGTGCAGGGGCAGCCATGGGTGGCGATGATAGTCGAGGCGTTGCATCTGATTACGATTTGGCCGCCAACGTTTAACCCCTTTACTGCATCCGCATCGTTTCAGCAGCCATGTTTACCCATCTTGAAGGAGAAATGGTTCATGAAACAGCCCACACGCCGTCGCGGCATACGGTTGGCCTTGCTGCCCCTGGCGCTGGCCGCGTTTTCACAAACAGCGTGCGCCCAGCCTGCCGCTGCCCGTGGCTACCGGGATACGCAAGTTTCGGGGCCGGTTGCGCAGGTGCGCATCATCGACCGTGAAACGGGGCGTGCCTTGCCCGTGTACCGCCACCGCGGCGAGTACTGGGTGGCGGGCCGACCGGGTGCGCGCTATGGCATTTCGATCCAGGGTTACCCGCAGCCCACGTATGGACGCATCGAGGCCGTGGTGGCGGTGGACGGCGTGAACGTCATCACCGGGCGGACGGCTTCGCTGCGCCATACGGGGTATGTGTTGCACACCGGGCAGTGGCACACCATTACCGGCTGGCGCAAGAACGATGCGGAAGTGGCAGCTTTCCATTTCACGGCTTTGCCCAATTCGTATGCCGCACGCACAGGTCGCCCTGACAACGTGGGCGTGATTGGTGTGGCGCTGTACCGCGAAAAGGCCGTGCCGCAGGTGCCACCGCCGTGGCGTGAGGTGCAGCCCATGGAGGACGACAGCTATGGCGGCGGATGGCGGCAGGGCAACGCAGCAAGCAGCAGCGCCCCGGCAAGGGCTGAAAGCATGCAACGCGCGCCCGCAGCGCCTGCCGCCAAATCCATGCCGCAGCAAGATGTTTCACGCCTGGGCACAGGCCACGGCGCGCGTGAAAATTCTGCCGTGAGCTACACCACCTTCGAGCGGCGCAGCAGCAACCCCGATCAGGTGGTGACGATCCGCTACGACAGCCATGAAAACCTGGTGCGCATGGGTGTGATTCCGCAACGCCCATCGCGTGAGCCGGTGCGCCCGCAGCCGTTTCCGCAAACGCCGCCGAGGCAATATGTACCCGATCCGCCAGCCTGGTAATTTCCATTTCCATAACACGCCATCATTTTGTCGCGGCACCTTGCCGTGCTACAGCACTGTCTGCGGCGCCGCTTCGCATGCTGGCGCGTTCTGGAAACGGAAAGGAACCATGGAAAGGGCATCTGGAGCCGCATAATGCGCGCATGCCACCCGCCGCTGCCCATGCCGACGAGGACTTGATGCAAGCCTATGCAGGCGGCGATATGGCCGCGTTCACCACTTTGTACGACCGGCATGCCCAGCGCATCTGGCGCTATGTGTACCGCCATGTGGGCGACCGTGCCGTAGCCGATGACCTGGTGCAGGATGTGTGGTTGGCCGTGGTGCGCGAGGCCACGCGTTACGAGGTGCGTGCACGCTTTACCACCTGGCTGTTCACGCTGGCGCACAACCGCATGGTCGATCACCACCGCACGCGCAAATCGCATACCAGCCTGGACGTGGAAAATGAAGAAGGGCAGGCGCTGGCCGAAACGCTGGTCGCCAACTCGGGTTATGGCCCTGTGCGCCAGATCGAGTCGCGCCAGCAGGCGCAGCAGTTGCTGGCGGCGCTTGACGCCTTGCCGCTGGAGCAACGCGAAGCCTTCGTTTTGCAGGCGGAAAGCGGCATGTCGGTGGCTGAAATTGCCGAAGCCACCGGAGTCGGCATGGAAACCGCCAAGAGTCGCCTGCGCTATGCACGTGCGGCCCTGCGCCGGGCGCTGGAGGAAATGGCATGACCGAGTGCAAACAGCCTGAAAGCCCCATGCACGAGGATGAACTGGTCGCCCTGTACCAGCAGGCCACGCAATGGGAAGGTGCCGAGCCGGGTGAAGGCCTGCGTGCGCGGGTGCTGGCGGCTGCGCGGCAGGCTGCAGAAGGTTCAAGTGCTGAAGGCGTGTTGCTGCCTGCACAGCACGATGTTGATGCTGCAGGCCAAGGCACAACACAAGCTGCCAACGATGCGCGCTGGAAAATCCGTGCGCTGGGCAGCCTGGCCGTACTGGGTCTGGTAGGTTTGCTGGCCTACCGCTTCATGCCCAACACGCCGGGCTATGCCGAACTGGCTCGGACGGCGCCTGCTGCGCCTTACGAGGAGCAGGCATCTTCTGCAACGGCTCCTGCAAGCGCCGAAGTCGCTGCTGCAGCTTCTGCTGCTGCGCCTGCGCCGACACCGGCTGAAACGGTGCCAGCCCATGCGCCATCTGCTGCGGCAGCAAGTGCGCCTGTTGCAGCCCCAGAAAAAACCGGCAAAAAAACCGCACCTGCCGCCAAGCCTCCGCCCGTGGCTGTTGCCCAAGCAGATGCGGCGGCTACAGCCCCGCCTTCACGCCCCAGCCCATCTGCCGACCAGACGAAAACCCAGACGCAGGAAATGGCGCGTGCGCCTGATCCAGCCAGCACCTACAGCGCGGAAAAGGCAACGCCGTTTCCGAAAGATAACGCTTTGACACGCCAACGCGCACCCATGCAGCAAGCGCCAGCCGCTGCGCCCGCACCAGCCGCAGAAGAAGCGGCGCAGGCAGAAAGCAGCGTG
>JAUNUE010000154.1 GCA_030538335.1 Allobrachymonas sp.
TCAGCCCGAACGGATCGGGTGGAAATTGTCAAATTATTTCTCGAAATGACTATACCTCACACTTTTGGCAACGTGGTCATGAACGCTTCCGGCAAGCAAAAAACCGTTCTGGTGACGGGCGGCGCGCACCGCCTGGGCGCTGTGCTGTGCCGCACCTTTGCCGAGTCCGGATGGCGCGTGCTGTGCCACTACCACCGCAGCGAGGCCGCTGCAAAGGCTTTGCAACAAGAGCAGCAACAGCAAGGCCATGCGTTGGAGCTGGTGCAGGCCGATCTGGCGGACGCCAACGCACGCGCCGCTTTGATGGCGCAAGCCACCCAACGCTGGGGGCCCGTGCACGCGCTGGTCAACAACGCATCGCTGTTCCTGCCCGACAGTGGCCACAACTTTGCCGAGGCGCAAGCGCTGGAGCAACTGCGCGTCAACCTGCTGGCGCCGCTGGATCTGGCACGCCAGCTTGCGCAGCAGCACCCGACAGACGCGCCTGCAGCGAGCGCCTGCGCCATCCACATCCTTGACCAGAAGGTGTTCAACCTCGACGCCGATTACTTCAGCTACACCGTGAGCAAACTCGCGCTGGAGCGTGCGGTGGCCTTGCAGGCCCGCGCCCTGGCTCCGCAATTGCGCGTGTGCGGTGTGGCGCCGGGGCTGATGTTTGAAAGCGGCCCGCAAAATACACAAAACTTCAAGGTGGCCAGCCTCGCAAACCTGTTACGCCGTCCGGTGGAGCCGGCGGATGTGGCGCGCACCTGCCTCTTCCTTGCCGAAACACCCTCCATCACCGGCACGACCATATGCGTGGACAATGGGCAGCATCTCGTGCCCTTGCCCCGCGACATCCAGTTTGTGGTGGAGGACCTTCTGGCACCCCACCTTGCTTACCCTTCTCCGTAATCCATCATGATGGTCTCTGAAGCTTCTCTCAACGCCTTTTTGCATCTGCAGTGCCGACGCCTGTTTCTGCGCAATTACGAGGTGCAGATGCGCATTGGCGCCTACGAGCACGAAAAGCAGGCGCCCCAACGCATCCGCCTGAACGTCGACATGTACGTGCTGCTGCAGGATTCCACCCCGCTGGATGACCAGATGCATGAAGTGGTCGATTACGACCTGATCCGCCGCACCATAGAAGCGCGCATGCAGCGTGGCCATATCGAGTTGCAGGAAACCCTGTGCGACGATGTCGCCGCCACCTTGCTGGAGCACCCCAAAGTGCAGGCCGTGCGGGTATCGAGCGAAAAACCCGACATCTACCCCGATTGCGAAGCCGTGGGTGTGGAAACTTTCCGCTTCCGCCCCGGTGTGGTGCCTACCTGATACACGCATCGCTTGCATTGCAGGAATTCTCTTTTGCTCCCGCCACCCGCATTTCCCGTCACCCATATCGACCAGGCCGTGGTGTACCGCGTGGGCGGTGCCGTGCGCGACCATGTGCTGGGCTTGCCGGTGCACGACCAGGACTGGGTGGTGGTAGGTGCCAGCCCGCAGCAAATGCTGGACCATGGTTTTTTGCCGGTGGGCAAGGATTTTCCGGTCTTTCTGCACCCGCACACGCACGAAGAATACGCCCTGGCGCGCACCGAGCGCAAAACCGCGCGTGGCTATACCGGCTTTGCCGTGCACGCCGCACCTGACGTTACGCTAGAAGAAGACCTGGCACGGCGCGACCTCACCATCAACGCGCTGGCGCAAGCGGCTGACGGCACGCTGATCGACCCCTACGGCGGCCTGGCCGATTTGCAGGCAGGCATCTTGCGGCATGTGACCACCGCCTTTGCCGAAGACCCGGTGCGCATCCTGCGTGTGGGACGTTTTGCCGCACGCTTTGCCGGTTTTTCCGTCGCGCCCGAGACGCAGCAACTGATGCGCGAAATGGTGACGGCTGGCGAAGTAGATCACCTTGTGGCCGAACGCGTGTGGCAGGAGCTGAGCCGCGGCCTGATGGAAAGCACGCCCTCGCGCATGGTCACCACGCTGCGTGATTGCGGCGCGCTGGCGCGCATCCTGCCCGAGGTGGATGCCCTGTTTGGCGTGCCGCAACGCCCGGAATTCCATCCCGAGATCGACACCGGTGCGCACCTGCTGTTGGTACTGGATATGGCTGCAGAACTGCAAGCGCCGCTGGCGGTGCGCTATGCCTGCCTTTGCCACGATCTGGGCAAGGCGGCTACGCCCAAAGACCTGTTGCCGCGCCACCTGGGGCACGAGCAGCACAGCGCCAGGCTGGCCTGCGCTTTGGGCGAACGCCTGCGCGTGCCCACGCCATGCCGTGAACTGGCGCAGGTGGTAGCCAATGAGCACGGCAACATCCACCGCAGCACCGAACTCAACGCCGCCGCCACCGTGCGCCTGCTGGAACGCTGCGATGCCTTTCGCCAGCCCGAACGCTTTGCCGATACCCTGCTGGCCTGCGAATGCGACGCCCGGGGCCGTATGGGCTTACAAAACGTCGCGTATGCGCCACGGCAACAGCTGTGGGCTGATTTGCAACACCTCTTGCAACTGGATGTAGGCGCTGTTGCGCGGCAGGTGCAAACCAGCGGTTCATCGACTGCTTCCACGCCCATGGGCGAGCGCATCCGTCAGCACGTCCACCAGGCGCGTGTGGACTGGCTGAAACAGGCAAACAAATAAACCCGAAAACCCGGTTTCCGTAACTGCCTGCAGAACCCTATACGGGTGCCTGTTTGGGTTTTCCATGATTCATAATGAACAATTTATGACAAATTACATTCCTGTTTTCTTCTACCATTCAGGAAAATCGTGAAAACAGACATAGGGAGCAGCCTGTTTTTTCATGTTCTTTCATTAAAGCGAGATCATTCAGGAATATACTCTTTAGTATTAGAGGCTGTCTCCGTTTTTGGGCGTGATTTGCAACCTGCATGGCGTCTGCAAACGAATCTCCAGAAGTACCTCACTGCGGAAATATTTGTGTGTTTTTTCACATTTTTCGCAATTGAACACAACGCATACAACAGGGTTGGGGCTGTCTTGCGCACCCAACCTCCAGCAAAGGAAATGGTGCCATCATGGCAAATCTCTTGATTGTCGAAGACGACACGCTGCTGCGCGAAGCGCTGGCCGAGCAACTGGCGCTGGGCAACCACCAGGTGGTGGTGGCTGAAGGCGGCATTGGCGCGCAACAAATCCTGGAGCGCCAGCGTTTTGATGCCATGGTGCTGGACTTGGGTCTGCCCACGATTGACGGCATCGCCCTGCTCAAATGGACGCGCCAGCGCTACGGCGCCATGCCCATCATGATTCTCACTGCGCGCGACGGCATTGACGACCGTGTGCAAGGCTTGAACGCGGGCGCCGACGATTACCTGACCAAGCCTTTCGACATGAAGGAGCTGCAAGCGCGCATCGAAGCCCTTCTGCGCCGCGCCCGCCTGCCGGCTTTTGGCGGCACCCTGCAAATTCCGGCAGGCCACGGCAAAATGCTGCGCCTTGACCCACAGCTACCGCTGGCATGGATGGGCGACGAGATGCTCGAAGTCACCCAGCGCGAGTGGTCGCTGCTGTCGCTGCTGGTCGCCCGCGCAGGCCAGGTGGTCAGCCGCGAAGACGTGATGGCGGTGTGGCAGAACGACACCTCCCCGGAGCCCGCGGGCAGCCCCGCTGCGGCCGGCTCCAACGCGCTGGAGGTGTACATCCACCGCCTGCGCCGCAAGCTGTCGGCTTCGACCATCCAGATCCGCAACGTGCGCGGCTTGGGATACACGCTGACCCCTGGCGAATAAACAAGCTGCACTGCAGGTGCCGCCCATTGGCGCCTCTGTGCGCTGAATTTTCAAGACGGCTTTGCCAAGTTCTTTTGGCTCCCTCAGCACCGGGCCGGGCGATGCCCGACAATACTGCCTTGTTTCTTTCTTCTGATCTGCAGTACCGCCCATGAAGAACCTGCGGCAAAAAATCGAATCCTCCCTGCGCTACAGCCTGTTGCGGCTGGTGCTGCTGCCGCAGATCATCGTCTGGATGCTGGGCAGTTTTGCGGCCTGGCAAATTGCACAGAGCTACCACGCGCACGAACGTGACCACCTCATGCGCGAGCAACTGGTGCTGGTACGCCAGACGCTGCAAGGCAGCGAGCCGCCAGCATTCCGTTTGCAGAAAGCGGCGCAGGTACTGGGCGTCATCCATTCACTCGAAAGCCCCATCGGCATGCGCTACCGCATCAGCAGCCCTGATGGACAGGTGCTTTCGGGCGATGCCAGCATCCCCATGCCGCCCAATGAGCCGCCCAATGGCGAAGACCCCTTGTTCTATGACACCACCGATGGTTCCGGCAAGCGCCATGTGGCGGCCCTGTCCACCGATTTCACCACGCCCGCTGCTGCTGGCAGCTACAAGCTGTATCTGATGATTGCGCAAGACACCACGCTTTACCGCCAGCGCGCTGCAGCGCTGGCACGCAATATGCTGCTGGCGCTGGCGGGCTTGGCCTTGATGGTCAGCGCCCTGGTGTATCTGGGTGTGCAGCGCGGCTTGCAGCCCCTGCACCAACTGGAAAAGGAAATTGAGGAGATGCAGTCAGGTGCGCTGCACCGCATTTCGTTCGCCCAGGCACCGGCCGAAATCAAGGCCGTGGCGCATGCACTCAACCAGATGCTGGCCTCGCTGAACAAGCAGGTCGATGGCGAGAAACGCTTCATCAATGATGCCGCACACGAGTTACGCACGCCGCTTGCGGGTTTGATCAGCCAGGC
>JAUNUE010000155.1 GCA_030538335.1 Allobrachymonas sp.
TGCAGGCCCTCGCCGTTGAGCGTGGTGCGCCCGCTGGTGCCGCCCAGCAGGAAACCGCGCGCCTGCATGTCGCCCGCGGCCCAGGCCAGATCGCCCACGCGCTGAAAGCCGAACATGCTGTAGTACACATAGAACGGAATCATGATGCGGTTGGAGGTAGAGTAGCTCGTGGCCGCAGCAATCCAGCTTGCCATGCCGCCCGCCTCGTTGATGCCTTCCTGCAGTATCTGGCCGTCGGTCTGCTCTTTGTAGTACATCACCTGGTCGCGGTCTACCGGCGTGTAGAGCTGGCCTTTGGGGCTGTAGATGCCGATCTGGCGGAACAGGCCCTCCATACCGAAAGTGCGCGTCTCATCCACCAGGATGGGCACCACGCGCGGGCCAAGGGTGGTGTCACGCAACAACTGGTTGAGAAAGCGCACAAAGGCCTGCGTGGTGCTGATTTCGCGGCCCTCTGCGGTGGGCTCAAGAATGGCCTTGAATACGTCCAGTTCAGGTGCAGTGAACTGCTCATCACTTTTGGTGCGCCGCGTGGGCAGGTAGCCGCCCAACGCCTGGCGCCGCGCCTGCAGGTATTGCATTTCTGGGGTGTCGTCAGCAGGTTTGTAGAACGGCAGCTTGGGCAATTCGCTGTCGGGCACCGGAATATTGAAGCGGTCGCGAAAGGTGCGGATGTCATCGTCACTCAATTTCTTCAACTGGTGCACGGTGTTCTTGCCTTCGCCCGTCTTGCCAATGCCGTAGCCCTTGATGGTTTTGACCAGCACCACCGTGGGCTGCCCTTGGTGGTGGTGGGCGGCATGGAAGGCCGCATAGGTTTTTTGCGCATCGTGTCCGCCACGGCGCAGCTCCCACACTTCGTCATCGCTCATGTGCGCCACCAAGGCGGCCGTTTCGGGGTAGCGGCCGAAAAAATGTTCTCGCACATAGGCGCCATCGTTGGCCTTGTAGGCCTGGTAGTGGCCATCAAGCATTTCCATCATCAACTGGCGCAAGCGACCTGATTTGTCGCGCGCCAGCAGTTCGTCCCAGCCCTTGCCCCACACGAGTTTGATCACGTTCCAGCCGCTGCCGCGGAAGTGGCTCTCCAGCTCCTGGATGATCTTGCCGTTGCCGCGCACGGGGCCATCGAGCCGCTGCAGGTTGCAGTTGATGACGAAGATCAGGTTGTCCAGCCCCTCCCGCGCCGCCATGGTGATGGCACCCAGGCTCTCGACCTCGTCCATTTCGCCATCGCCGCAAAACGCCCAGACCTTGCGTGGGGCCGTATCGGCAATGCCACGTGCATGCAGGTATTTGAGAAAGCGCGCCTGGTAAATCGCCATGAGCGGCCCCAGCCCCATGCTCACGGTGGGAAACTGCCAGAACTCCGGCATGAGTTTGGGGTGCGGGTAGCTCGACAGGCCCTTGCCGCCCACCTCCTGGCGGAAATTCAGCAACTGCGCTTCGCTCAGGCGGCCCTCCATGTAAGCACGCGCGTAGATGCCGGGCGCGCTGTGCCCCTGGATGTAGAGGCAATCGCCGCCATGCTCGGGCGTTTCGGCGTGCCAGAAGTGGTTGAAGCCCGCCGCGAACATGTTCGCGACCGATGCAAACGAGCCGATGTGCCCGCCCAGGTCGCCGCCATCTTCGGGATTCGCACGGTTGGCGCGCACCACCATCATCATCGCGTTCCAGCGCATATAGGCGCGCAGCCGCCCTTCAATTTCAAGGTTGCCGGGGCAGCGCGCCTCCTGATCTGGCCCGATGGTGTTGACGTAGGCGGTGTTGGCCGAAAACGGCATATCCATGCCGTTTTGGCGGGCGTGGTCGAGCAACTGCTCGAGCAGGTAATGCGCCCGGCCCAGGCCTTCTTTTTCGATCACGGCTGCGAGGGCGTCTTGCCACTCACGGGTTTCCTGGGGGTCCTGGTCTTGCGGTACGGCGGGTTCGGCCACAGGCTGCGCCGCATGACCATGATGCGCTTGATCCATGTTTTGCTCTCCTTGTCTCTGTCTTTGTTTTTTACGCGCAACTTACAGCGCGTGCATGATCCACTGTAGACCTTTTTCTGCGTCTGTGCCAGGCACGCGCGTGCTATTGACAAGACCCAGGCAGCTTGTCTATGTACGACAATAGCTTGATTCCCTGCAACCTGCTTGACAAACGCGCGTGAACTACCTGCGACATTTGATCCCCCAACCCTTGCGCCTGTGGTGGCGCGCGTTGCCCGAACACCGGCAAGACCGGCTGGCGGGCCTGATGCCCTTGCTGGCCATCGTCTTGTTTGTGGCAGCCGTGTTCACCTCCATTGCCTACCTGCGCGCACAAGAGGGGCAGGCCGGGCGTGAAGCCTTGCAGCGCGATGCCGAGTACGCCCGCCAGCGCCTGAGCATGCGCCTGATGCAACAGCAGGATGCCTTGCAGCGGCTGGCCCGCCAACTGGCCGCAGATCCAGCACCGGCGGACAAGTTCAGCCCCATCACCGAAAGCATCCTGTCAACCCATGCCGAGACCCGCGAAATTTTCTGGGTGGATGCCAACGACAAGCTGGTGGCACGCCATGGCATTGACCCTGTGCCCGCTACCAATGCGGCACGTGCGGCAGTTGCGGCGCTGCCTGCTTCGGGCGCGGCCGCCAACCGGCAAGCCATCTACACCCTGGTGCCGCAGCCTGATGGCACCGATCCTGTGCTGGAACTGGCCTGGCCGTTGTACCAGGGCGACGTGCACCAAGGGTACCTCGTGGCGCGGCTGGCGGTGTCGATCCTGCTTTACAACGGCATCCCCACCGAGATCTACCCACGCTATGCCGCGAGTCTGATCGACTCCCGTCAGACGGGCAAAAGAGCCACGCCTGCCACTCCGCAAACCCCGTTCTGGAGCATGGAGTGGCTGCTGCCCGGCAACAGCAGCATGACCGTGGCCTTGTCCCCACTGCCCGAGAACCTGGCCCTGCGCATGCAAACCTACCGCACCGCCAGCGCCATGCGCAGCCGCGTGTTGATCGGGTTGCTGCTGTTTTTGAGCATTCTCGCTGCCTGGCTGCTGCTGGCCAACTGGTTGCACCTGAGACGCCGCCAGCGCGTGCAAAAGAGCCTGCAGACGGAAACCAATTTCCGCCGCGCCATGGAGAACTCGCTGGTCACCGGCATGCGCGCGCTTGACCTCGAAGGCCGCATCACCCACGTCAACGCCGCCTTTTGCCGCATGACCGGCCTGCGCGAAGACGAACTGGTGGGGCAAATGCCGCCGTTCAGCTTCTGGCACCCCGACGACCGCGAACGCAATGCACGCATCCTGCAAAAAACGCTGGAGCAGGATGCCCCGCAAGGCGGACACGAAATGCGCGTGGTGCGCAAGGACGGCAGCCAGTTCGAGGCACGCATGTACATGTCGCCCCTGGTGGGTGCCGATGGTGCCCAAAGCGGCTGGATGACATCGATGAACGATGTGACCGAACCCAACCGTTTCAAGCGCCAGCTCAGTTCGTCGTACGAGCGTTTTGGCCGCGTGCTGGATGCGATCGAGGCCTCGGTTTCGGTCGCGCCTCTGGGTGGTAAGGAACTGCTGTTTGCCAACCAGGGCTACCGCCAGTGGTTTGGCGAAGACGAGGCCGAAGGCCACGTGCAGATGCTGGCGCTGGCCGGCAGCGTGCCGTTGCAAACCGAAACGCATCCGGCCATCAGCAAACCGGGCAGCAACAACGTGGAAATTTTGCTGCCCCAGACCGAGCGCTGGATCGAGGTACGTTCACGCTACCTGCAATGGCGCGACGGGCAGCTTGCGCAACTGGTCGTGGCCACCGACATTACGCAGCGCCGCGAAGCCGAGCAACGCAGCGCCCAGCACGCGCAGCGCGCACAGGCCTCCAGCCGTCTGGTCACCATGGGCGAAATGGCATCCAGCGTGGCGCATGAGTTGAACCAGCCGCTTACCGCCATCCAGAACTACTGCAACGGCATGCGCGACCGCATTGCGCGCGGCGGCATGGCGCAGGAAGATCTGCTCGCCGCGCTGGAAAAAACCGCGCGGCAGGCGCAGCGTGCGGGGCAGATCATCCAGCGCATCCGCGAATTCGTCAAACGCAGCGCACCCAATTACGCCCTGGCCAATGTGCATGACATGGTGGATGCTGCCGTTGATCTCGCAGGAATCGACATGCGCCGCCGCATGGTGCGCCTGACGCACGCTGTGGACACAAACGTGCCTGCGTTGATGGGCGACCGCATCCTGATCGAGCAGGTGCTGGTCAACCTGATGAAAAACGCCGCCGAAGCGATTGACAACGCCGGCTTGCCGCGCGAACGCCGCCAGGTGCGGCTGAGTGTCTCCAACGATGTGGTGGCCGACCGTCCTGCGGTGCGCTTCATGATTTGCGACACCGGTACGGGTTTGAGCGAAGCCGCCCTGCAGCATCTGTTCGAAGCCTTCTTCACCACCAAGGCCGAGGGCCTGGGTATTGGCCTGAACCTGTGCCGCAGCATTGTCGAATCGCACCAGGGGCGGCTGTATGCCGAGAACCTCTACAATGACGACCATACCGAAGTCAATGGTTGCTGCTTCAGCTTCTGGCTGCCCGTGCAACCCCTGGAGCCACTGGAAGCCTCAGCCTCGGCGCTCTCCCCCTGATTTTCATAACCCCGGTGTACACCATGAGTCTTCTCCCCGAAAAAGGCACGATCTACGTTGT
>JAUNUE010000156.1 GCA_030538335.1 Allobrachymonas sp.
AGCTCGGCCAGCGGTTTTTTCCATTGCTGGCCATTGCCGTCGCGCAGGTGCTTGATGGTGACGCAACCCTCCGCCAGTTCATCGGCGCCAAACACCAGCGCATAGCGTGCGCCGCTCGCATCGGCTTTTTTGAACTGGTTTTTGAAACTGCCCCCGCCCGCGTGCATGAGCACGGAAATGCCGTGTTCGCGCAAAGTCTCTACCGTAGCCAATGCCGCACCAAACTGCTGCGCATCGGGAATGATGGCAAAGGCATCGGGCGTGGGGCGCTGGATGGGCAAGCCCAAATCCTGGATCAGCAGCAGCACGCGCTCAATGCCCATGCCAAAGCCGATGGCGGGTGTGGGTTTGCCGCCCAATTGTTCAAACAGGCCATCGTAGCGGCCACCGCCGCACACCGTACCTTGTGCGCCCAGGTGATCAGTCACCCACTCGAACACGGTCAGGCTGTAGTAGTCCATGCCGCGCACAATGCGCGGGTTGATGCGGTAGGTTTGGCCCACGGCATCCAGCCCTTGGCACACGCCATCAAAATGCGCCTTGCTTTCTGCGCCCAGAAAGTCAATCAGGCTGGGCGCTGCTTCGACCATGGCTTGCATGGCCGGATTCTTGGTGTCGAGCACGCGCAGCGGGTTGGTGTACATGCGGCGCTTGGCTTCGGCATCCAGCACGTCCTGGTGCTGTTCGAGGTAGGCAATCAGCGCCTTGCGGTGCTCGGCACGCTCGTTGGCCTGGCCCAGGCAGTTGAGTTCCAGCCGGAAGTGTTCGCCGTTTTTCAGACCCAGCGCCTGCATCAAGCGGCGTGCCAGCAGGATGATTTCCACGTCCACATCAGGGCCGGGTAGACCGAGTGCTTCCACGTCCAACTGGTGGAACTGGCGGTAGCGGCCTTTTTGTGGGCGCTCGTGGCGGAACATGGGCCCCATGAGCCACAGGCGCAGCGGGCCGTTGTACAGCGCGTTGTGCTCGATCATGGCACGCACAATGCCAGCCGTGCCTTCGGGCCGCAGCGTGAGCTGGTCGCCGTTCATGGCATCGGTCCACGAGAACATTTCTTTTTCGACAATGTCGGTCACTTCGCCCAGGCCGCGTGCAAACAGCGAGGTGGGTTCGACCACCGGCGCGACGATGCCCTGGTAGCCGTACTGCTGCATCACACGGTGCACGGTCAGATCAAACCACGACCACAGGCCGGAGTCGAACAGTTTGTCTTTGCGGTCGATGCCGGGCGGCAGGATATCGTTCATGCCTTTGACGGCGAGGATTTTTTCAGCCATGTTTTATGGGGATCAAAAATGCGGACTGCCGGACGCAGAGCGCGCAAAAGTTACGCAGAGGGCGCAGAAAAGGAATCAAAAAGAATTTTGAATGGGACTGCAACTTTGAATAAATAGTTTGGCAGCGATTGACAGACGGATATCGGAGAAGCTTATAGCGTCCGGTTGACCGCTTAGTCGGAAACCAGCCAAGCCGCAACTTCGGCCAAACTTTTAAAGAAGCAATTTTTCTCAACTGCCTGGATATCAGATAATTTTGACTGGAGTGATGGAGTGTTAGGACTCGCAAGACGCAGATGATAAGTACCGGAAACAACACAAAAATCACCAACCTGATTAGGTTTTGTAAAAACAGGTTCCAGTGCTTGCCCTGATTCATCGAAAAAACACCACACGCCATTTTCTACATCAATGCCTTCAGCGCATGAAATGGCAGCGGCTTCATTTTTGAAAACTTCCAGACAACGGTCATCTGTTGATAGTGCAAATATCATGGCATCTAACGAAGGAGTTCAGCGACAAGCGACCAGCGAAGCTGGCTGCTTGTCCGCTGGAGCGAATTGTTAGGCGATGTGCCCCAATGCTTTTGTGAAAGTACGCGTGTGGGATGGACTTTGCTGTGGTTGCACCTGAAGCCTTGTGCTTTGTACGACGATGACGAGCTAAAGTCCACATCATTGTTAAAGAGGTTGCTCTTGCGTGAAATCGATCTCGGTATTCGCTTTTAGGTTTACGAAGTCCTCGTTTGCCATTGCCGCAAGCATGGATGAGTTTGCCGCCGGGCATTCATTTGCACCCGTTGCGGCGCCGTTCTTCAGTAGTTTTACCTTGTACGAAAAGCGAACCACTTTTCCGTCCGTTGCATCAATTTTTACCGGGGTGACGCTCACTGCTGAACATGGTCGCCAATAGGCCTTAACCTGTGCATTAAGTTTCGCAGCGTCAGGTTTTTTCGCGCAGCCTACTACGCAAAGGACAGCCAACGAAGTTACGGTAAATAGTCTTACTTTCATACTTCATCTCCTATGTGTTAGTAATTGAATGGCGCTGGAATGGCCGACGCCTAACTTGGAATAAAAGCAGACCAGGCTGAGACGCGAAACCCCGTATCGCAGATTGGCAGTTGCTACACGGGTTGCATTTTTGGCGTCCTCTGCGTTCGGCTGTTCTGAGTTTTTTACGAGCCAAAACGCTTTTCAATATAGTCGGTGACGATGGTCTGGAACTCTTGCGCGATGCCTTCGCCGCGCAGGGTCATGGCTTTTTCGCCGTCGATGAACACGGGCGCGGCAGGCGCTTCGCCGGTGCCCGGCAGGCTGATGCCGATATCGGCATGCTTGCTTTCGCCGGGGCCGTTGACGATGCAGCCCATCACGGCGACCTTGAGGTTTTCTACGCCCGGATATTGTTTGCGCCACACCGGCATTTGGGCGCGCAGAAAGTCGTCGATCTGCTTGGCCAGTTCTTGGAAGGTGCTGCTGGTGGTGCGGCCACAACCGGGGCAGGCGGTGACGCTGGGCACAAAGTGGCGCAGCCCCAAGGCCTGCAAAATTTCAGAAGCCACCACCACCTCTTGCGTGCGCGATTCGCCCGGCTGTGGCGTAAGCGATACGCGGATGGTGTCGCCAATGCCTTCTTGCAGCAACACCGACAAGGCGGCGGCAGATGCCACTGTGCCTTTGGTGCCCATGCCGGCTTCGGTCAGGCCCAGGTGCAGCGGGTAGTTGCAGCGTTTCGCCAACTCGCGGTAGACCGCAATCAGATCTTGCACGCCGCTGACTTTGCACGACAGCAGGACTTGCTGCCGTGCCATGCCAAGCTCCACGGCACGCTCAGCCGACCCGATGGCAGAAGTGATCAGCGCTTCGTACATCACCTGCAGGGCTGACCAGGGCTGGGGGCGTTGGGCGTTTTCGTCCATCAGGGTGGCGAGCAGATCCTGATCGAGGCTGCCCCAGTTCACGCCGATGCGCACGGGCTTGTCAAAGCGCAGCGCGGCTTCGATCATCTGGCCGAACTGCACATCTTTTTTGGCACCCTTGCCAACGTTGCCAGGGTTGATGCGGTATTTCGACAGCGCCTGTGCGCAATCGGGAAATTCGGTGAGCAGGCGGTGGCCGTTGTAGTGAAAGTCGCCAATCAGCGGCACATTAATGCCCATGCGGTCAAGCTGTTCGCGTACATAAGGTACTGCTTGCGCCGCTTCGGGGGTGTTGACGGTGATGCGCACCAGTTCCGATCCTGCCAGGGCCAGCTCCTTGACCTGGATGGCCGTGCCCACCGCATCGACCGTGTCGGTATTGGTCATTGACTGGATGCGCACCGGCGCATCGCCACCGATGGTGACGCTGTGGCTGCCGTGCCGGACGGTGGCTTGCAGGGTAGGGCGCGAAGAGGGGGCAGAAACCGGGATGGGCTTGGGTTCTGGCAAGGGGGACATGCTTCAGGGTTTGAGTTCAAAACGGGCCACACCTGCGTTGGAGACGCTGGCAAGGTCAAAGGGTTGGCCGCGGTCAACAATACGGGTGTTTTCGGCCTTGCCGACCACCACGCGCACAGGATAGCGTGCGATGGTGACATCATGCGTTTGGCCTGCCGTGAGGCTGCCCTCATACAACTTGCGGCCTGTGGGCGTAGTGACCTGTACCCAGGTTTCGCCCGTGGCCGCGATGTGCAGTGATTGTTCGGCAGTGGGGCTGGCTGCGGCGGCAGAAGCCGCCATGGATGCGGGTGCCAGTGTGGGCAGGCCTTCTGTGGCTGCAGCGGGTGCCTCGGCGGATGCGGGTGGCACGGGTTCTGTCGCGTCAATGACGGGCTCGGCGGCATGGCTGGCGGCTGCTGGCGCCTTGATGCCGACCTGTTTCAAGCCGGATGACAAGCGCGGCCACAGGAACAAGGCGGCTGCTGCCAATACCAGCACAGCCGCAGCGCCGAACAGCCAGCGGGGCCAACCAGGCGCATTGCCAAGATGCAGCGTCGAGGTGGACTGGATGGCGGTGTTGAGGCCTTCTTTGGGTTCTACAAAGCGGGGCTTGTCGCCGGGCATTTTTTCAAGCACCGGGGCAGGGTCTTTGCCGAAATGGCGACAGATGTTGGCGGCCAGCCCCCGTGCAAAAAAGAGTGCAGGCAGGGCGGCGTAATCGTCGGCTTCGAGGGCACGCAGTTTTTGCGGGGTCACCTTCAGGGCCGAAGCCAGCGTTTCGATATCGGCATGGGCGGCTTCCCGCATTTCCCTGAGCAGGGTGCCTGCCGTGCGTGTGTCAGCAGGCGGGGCATCAGGGAGAGACGTATTTGCCAATGCGGTATCTGCAGCAGGAGTGTCGTCTGGCACCTCCGGCGTGGAGTCTGTGCGGGGGGATGTGTCGTCGTCCATCGCAAGAGCCTTGAAGAGAGA
>JAUNUE010000157.1 GCA_030538335.1 Allobrachymonas sp.
TTGCTCTGGACATTTCCTTATACGACACTGGCATCCAAGTTCAACGCCAATTCACAATTATTGGCGTTGTGGCCGTGGGTGGCTGCTTGCATGGTTGCCAGTTGGCAAAACACGGGCTTGCGTGGTTTGGCTTGGACACTGGGGCTGGCGTTGACAGCAGCGACAGCGCTGCTTACCAAATACTACAGTGGGGTATTTCTGCTGGGCTTGGGCATAACTTCTCTGTTAAGTGCTGCCGGGCGAAATTGGCTGCGCAGCTACCGTCCTTGGCTGGCTTTGGCTGTTTTGGCTTTGTTCTTGACTCCGCACCTTCGATGGCTCCAGCAGCATGACTACATTACGTTGCGCTATGCGCAAGAACAAGGTGCAGGTGGTACCAACTGGAAATATGTCTTCAAATTCGCGGTTACTCCTGTAATTTATTGGCTACCGGCCTGGGCTTCTTGTTTGTATCTCACTCGCCATCATCGTCGCGGACAAGGAGTAAAGAGCTGGCTGTTTCATGCCCTGCGGAGTTGGCTGCCCCATGGTTGGGACGATGTTCTGTTCTGGCTGGCATTCCTGCCATGGTTGTTGACCTTGCTTTTTGGTATCAGCGGCGCTGCAGAACTGTCCACCCCATGGGCGATTCCTATTGGATACGCATTTCCTTTGCTGTGGCTCAGGAATCTGGCTTCTCCACAAGAGGCAGTCCGCGTAAACAGCTCGGTCATGCGTAGTGGGCGCTGGGGATTGGTTGTTGTTATTGCTGTTGCTTGCGGAGGTGCGATTTTCAACGCTTGGCGCGGCAAGTCTGACTACTATCGTCCAGATGCCGAAGCAGCACACGCGATACAAAATTGGTGGCGTCAGCAATATCCTGCCCAACCACTGCGATGGGTAGGGGGTAACTGGGCAGCCAATGCGCTGTTGCCGTTTTACGGAGATGATCCTGGTATCCGGGCAGTTGCAGGATTGCCTGGCGTTTTTCCCGCGACCATCGATGCGTATGCCCAATGGTCAGAAGAAGGCGGGATCTTGCTGTGCCCATTAGGAGCGGTCGATGGTACGTCCCGTCGTAGCCCAAGCCAGATGGGCGATCAATGTGAGGTGCAAGTCGAACAATGGTTGTTGTCCAAAGGGCAGTCCGTAATGCGGCGGGAGTTTGCGCTGCAGCGCAGTGGATGGCGCTTTCCCAAGCCTAAGGTATTCCTCTATGCGGCATATCCTTACACCCCACTCAAGCGTTAGGAAACATCATGCTTACTGCCTTTGGATCTTCTGTTCTTCCCGAGCCACAGAGCTTTCTGTGTGTAGATGGTGCCACATTTATAGGCAGTCGCCCTGCCCTTTTCTTGTTTACATGGCGGTACCACGTTATACTTGAGGGCTTTTCGGTAGGGGGCCGGGGGATTTCCGTGCCCAAAACCCATTTGCCGTAAAAGAAAATTCACGTTTTTGAAACCGTATTTGTCCAGAATCATCACGTTTGGGGCAGTACACAGATGCAAGAGGAGGCTTGAGTGCCAACCATCAACCAGCTCGTGCGCCAGGGGCGCGCGGTCGAAACCATTAAATCCAAAAGCCCTGCGATGGAAAACTGTCCGCAGCGCCGCGGTGTGTGCACCCGTGTGTACACCACCACTCCCAAGAAGCCCAACTCCGCGATGCGTAAAGTGGCCAAAGTGCGTTTGACCAACGGCTTTGAAGTCATTTCCTACATCGGCGGCGAAGGCCACAACCTGCAAGAGCACAGTGTGGTGCTGGTGCGCGGTGGCCGGGTGAAAGACTTGCCCGGTGTGCGTTACCACATCGTGCGCGGTTCGCTCGACCTGCAAGGCGTGAAAGACCGCAAGCAGTCGCGTTCCAAATACGGCGCCAAGCGTCCCAAGAAAGCCTGATGGCTTTCGTGTCCGAATAAAGCGTAACTGCTCGATTCAAAAAAGGTGCTTTTCCAGCCTGGCAGGTTGGGCAAAGCGTAGTGACCCGCAAGCACAGTTTTTCATCAACATCCTATCTGTGTGGGTCGAGTAAGTGAGGTGTCCTGATGGCATCTCGCGGCGTTTGCAATAACGCCAACTGAAGCAAAGAGGTTTAAAAATGCCACGTCGTCGTGAAGTCCCCAAACGTGAAATCCTGCCCGATCCCAAGTTCGGCAGTGTCGAGTTGTCCAAATTCATGAACGTGATCATGGAAGGCGGCAAAAAAGCAGTGGCCGAGCGCATCATCTATGGCGCGCTCGAGCAAATGGAAAAGAAAAGCGGCAAAGAGCCGCTGGAGTTGTTCAATACCGCGATCAACAACGTCAAGCCGATGGTGGAAGTAAAGTCCCGCCGCGTCGGTGGTGCCAACTACCAGGTGCCCGTGGAAGTGCGTCCGGTGCGCCGTCTGGCGTTGTCCATGCGCTGGATCAAGGAAGCCGCCCGCAAGCGCGGCGAGAAGTCGATGGCTGCACGTCTGGCCAACGAGTTGCTTGAGGCCACCGAAGGCCGTGGCGGCGCGATGAAAAAGCGCGACGAAGTGCACCGCATGGCCGAAGCCAACCGCGCCTTCAGCCACTTCCGCTTCTGATTCTGAGACAGTAACCATGCAGCTTTTCAGCCCCGAGGATCCGCCTTTTCATGCCGCACCCTGTGCCCGGCATGCAAAGCCGTGCCCGGCCTGAAAGCTGTCCGCTACGCCTGAACCGCTGCGTTTCGCCGTGATTTGTCGTGTAGCACGTGTCCGTATTTATTTTTAGGAAACCATCGAAATGGCTCGCAAAACCCCCATCGAGCGCTACCGCAACATCGGCATCTCCGCGCACATCGACGCCGGCAAAACCACCACCACCGAGCGTATCCTGTTCTACACCGGTGTGAACCACAAGCTCGGTGAAGTGCATGACGGCGCTGCCACCACCGACTGGATGGAGCAGGAGCAAGAGCGCGGCATCACCATCACGTCTTCGGCCGTGACCTGCTTCTGGAAGGGCATGGATCTGTCCTACCCCGAGCACCGCTTCAACATCATCGACACCCCCGGCCACGTGGACTTCACCATTGAGGTGGAGCGTTCCATGCGCGTGCTTGACGGTGCCTGCATGGTGTACTGCGCCGTGGGTGGCGTGCAGCCCCAGTCTGAAACCGTCTGGCGTCAGGCCAACAAACACAAGGTGCCGCGTCTGGCCTTTGTGAACAAGATGGACCGCACCGGCGCCAACTTCTTCAAGGTCGTGGAGCAGATGAAGCTGCGCCTCAAGGCCAACCCCGTGCCGGTCGTGATCCCGATCGGTGCCGAAGACAACTTCAAGGGCGTGGTCGACCTGATCAAGATGAAGGCCATTATTTGGGACGATGCCAGCCATGGCATGAAGTTTGCCTACGAAGACATTCCTGCCGAATTGGTGGATACCGCCAAGGAGTGGCGCGAGAAGATGGTCGAGTCGGCGGCCGAAGCCAACGAAGAGCTGATGAACAAATACCTCGAAGAAGGGGATTTGTCCGAAGCCGACATCAAACAGGGCCTGCGCATCCGCACCATTTCCACCGAAGTTCAGCCCATGCTGTGCGGCACCGCCTTCAAGAACAAGGGCGTGCAGCGCATGCTCGACGCGGTGATCGACTTCCTGCCTTCGCCTGCCGACATTCCGCCGGTGGCTGGCCACGACGAAGACGACAAGCCGCTTACCCGCAAGGCGGAAGACACCGAGAAGTTCTCTGCCCTGGCGTTCAAACTCATGACCGACCCGTTCGTTGGCCAGTTGACCTTTGTGCGTGTGTACTCCGGCATCCTGAACAAGGGCGACACGGTGCTCAACTCGGTCAAGGGCAAGAAAGAACGCATTGGCCGTATCGTGCAGATGATGGCCAACGAGCGCAACGAAATTGACGCCATCATTGCGGGCGACATCGCTGCTTGCGTGGGCCTGAAAGAAGTGACCACGGGCGAAACCCTGTGCGACCCGTCTGCGCCCATCATCCTTGAGCGCATGGTGTTCCCCGAGCCGGTGATTTCACAGGCTGTTGAGCCAAAAACCAAGGTTGACCAGGAAAAAATGGGCATCGCCCTGCAGCGCTTGGCGTCTGAAGACCCGTCGTTCCGCGTCAAGACCGACGAGGAATCGGGCCAGACCATCATTTCGGGCATGGGCGAATTGCACCTCGAAATTCTGGTCGATCGCATGAAGCGCGAATTCAACGTGGAAGCCAACGTCGGCAAGCCGCAAGTGGCCTACCGCGAGACCATTCGCAAGACCATCGAAGACAGCGAAGGCAAGTTCGTGCGCCAGTCGGGTGGTAAGGGCCAGTACGGTCACGTCGTGTTCAAGATCGAACCCAACGAGGCCGGCAAGGGCTTTGAATTTGTTGACGCCATCAAGGGCGGCGTGGTGCCACGCGAGTACATTCCTGCTGTGCAAAAGGGCGTGGAAGAAGCGCTCAACAGCGGTGTGCTGGCCGGCTACCCCGTGGTGGACGTGAAAGTCACGCTGCACTTCGGTTCCTACCACGATGTGGACTCGTCGGAACAAGCGTTCAAGATGGCTGCCATCTTCGGCTTCAAGGAAGGCTGCAAGAAGGCTAACCCCGTGATTCTTGAGCCGATGATGGCCGTGGAAGTTGAAACACCCGAAGACTACGCCGGTACCGTCATGGGCGACCTGTCGTCCAAGCGCGGCATGGTGCAGGGCATGGACGACATGGTG
>JAUNUE010000158.1 GCA_030538335.1 Allobrachymonas sp.
GCGAGGAGCGCAAAGCGCGACGCGGCAATCTTGTGGCATGGCCCGGAGGCAAGCAGATTGCCACGCCGCCTGCGGCGGCTCGCAATGACGCAAGGGCTTGGTGCAGTGTGCCTGCGCCCTCGGGTTGCTTTCAAAAACCGCCATGCGGCGCGAGTAAGCCCTCATCGGGTAGACAAGAAGCCGCCTGCGGTTTGCGCACAAGGCTCGCATTTTTGAAAAGCAACACACCTCACGCGGAGATCGTGAACAGGCTGTAAACCCTATTTGCCCGCAGCACGCAAGGCACCCGCAATGGCGCCGATGTTGTGGCGCATCAACTGCAGGTAATTGGGCGCCACACTCTGCGGGGCACTCAGCGCATCGGAATAAAGGGGCTGCCTGTGCACCGCCAGCCCGGTTTCGCGCGCCAGTTGCTGCACCAGCCGCGCATCTTTCACGTTTTCGAGAAACACGGCGCGCACCTTCTGCTGGCGCACCTGCTGGATGATGCGTGCCACGGTTTTGGCTGATGCGTCCCCGCTGGCATTTGCGCCCAGTGGCGCGACAAAATCTACCTGATAGCGTGCGCCGAGGTAGGCAAAGGCGTCGTGCGCGGTCAGCACCTTGCGCTGCGCCACAGGCACTGCGGCAAACTGCTGCTGCGCCCAGGTGTGCAGTTGCTGCAACTCTCGTTGGTAGTTGGCCAGCCGCTGGGTGTAATGCGCCTTGCTTGCCGGGTCGGCCTGCATCAGCGCCTCGGCCACATGGCGGGCGTAGGTCTGCATGCGCACCGGGTCTTGCCATACATGGGGGTCGGTTTCGTCATGCCCGTGGCCATCATTGACTTTGAGCGTTTCCACGCCTTTGCTGACCACTGCCAGCGGAATTTTGCTGCCCTGCATGGCGCGCATAACCGCAGCGTTCTCGAACCCCAGTCCATTGACCAGCAAGAGTCTGGCGGCGCGGATTTTGCGCAGGTCAGTGGGCGTCAAGGCATAGCTGTGCGCATCGGCATTGATCGGCACCAGCGATTCGACCTTGATGCGCTCCCCGCCGATGCTTTGCGCCACATCGGCGAGGATGCTGAAACTTGCCACTACCGGCACGGGTTGCGCCCACGCGGCACTACCCAAAAACAGGGCGGCAGCAACAAGCAGTGGTCTGACGAATTTGATCATGGCATTTCCTTTTTGAATGATTGTCGAGTAACACAGCGTATGCAATTCCGTTCGGGCCGAACCATTCGACCTTGCCCATGACAAGCTTGCCGAAAAGCTGATGAACTCGCCCCTTTGGGCTTCGACAGGCCCAGCCCGAACGGGGGAATCAGGGCGAGCGGTTCAGTTACTTCGGAGAACCGCCGTAGCGTCTCAGCAATCCGCCCTGTCTGCCCAGCACTAGTGAAATGGCGTACAGCGCCGCACACAACAGAATGATCGCTGGGCCTGAGGGCAACTCCGCGTGGTACGACAGCAGCAGGCCGCCGTAGCCGCAGAGCAGCGCCAGCACCAGCGACAGCGCCACCATGCCGCCCATGGAGCGCACCCAATGCCGCGCCACCACGGCCGGCAGCATCATCAGGCCCACCGCCATCAAGGTGCCCATGGCCTGAAAGCCCGCGACCAGATTGAGCACCACCAGCATCAAGAAAACGATGTGCCACACGGTATGCCGCCCGCCACGCGCCTGCAAAAACAGCGGGTCAATCGCCTGCACCAGCAAGGGGCGGCGCGCCACGGCCAGCACCAGCAGCGTAATGGCAGCCACGGCCACCAGCAGCCACAAGGTGGCTTCATCCACCGCCAGCACCGAACCAAACAGCAGGTGCAGCAGGTCGGCCTGGCTGCCGTAGCGGCTGACCAGCACCACGCCCAGGGCCAGGCTGGCGAGATAGAACGCAGCCAGATGCGCATCTTCTTTGACCACCGATTGGCGGCTTGCCACGCCCACACCCAGCGCCATCATCAGCCCTGCCAGCAAGCCGCCCGCGCCCATGGCCCAGATGTTCTGGCCTGCGGCGAGGTAGCCCAAAGCCACCCCCGGCAACACGGCATGGCTGATGGCATCGCCCAGCAGGCTCATGCGGCGCAACTGCAGCAACACGCCCAGCGGTGCCGCACCCAGCGCAAGGCAGCACACGCCGAACAAGGCCTGCCGCATGAAGTCAAACTCTACAAAAGGCTGAATGCACCATTGCCACAGCATCGCTTACCCCTGCTCCGCCTGCGTGGCGGCTGATCGGGCCGGAGCCTGCATCACACAGTCCGACGGGTGGTTGGCAGCGAGCAGCGGCAGCACGGCTTCCATCGGCCCGGCATGCACCACGGTCTTGTCGAGCACCAGCAAATGGTCAAAGCAGCCGCGCACCTGCGCCAGATCGTGCACCACCGCCACCACGCCCATGCCTTGCTCCGCGCAATCGCACAGCACGCGCAACAAGGCAGTGGTAGTGGCAGCGTCCATGGCGTTGAACGGTTCATCGAGCAGCGCGAGCCGGGCGCGCTGCGCCAGCATGCGGGCAAACAGCACGCGCTGGAATTGCCCGCTAGACAACGCTGCTATCGAATGCCGAGCCATCGCCAGCATGCCCACCTGCCCCAGGGCGTGATGCACACGCGCCCACTGATGCGCGTCCACTCGCTGCCACCAGTGCAACTCGTGCCACAGGCCCAGCGCGACCAGATCCTGCACGCGCACCGGCAGGCTGCGGTCAATTTCGGCCTGTTGCGGCAGGTAGGCAATATCCTGCCGCTGCAAACCCTCCCAATGCACCGCGCCCGCGTCACAAGGCAGCAAACGCATCGCGGCCTTGAGCAAGGTGCTTTTGCCTGCCCCGTTCGCGCCCACCACCGCCCAGCGTTCGCCCACGGCGAAGCGGGCGCTCACCTGCTGCAGCGCAGGGGCACCCTGGTAGCTCACGGAAATGGCATCCAGCGAGAGGGCAGGCATGAAAAAATGGAGACAAAAACGGCGCAATGTACGCTTGCACCAAGGTTGGAAAAAACCTGAAAAAGCCCGCAACAGGGCCGTTTGTCTATTTTGGCACGGCTGTCAAGACCGTCAGAGTGGACAAAAAACTGTAGGTCTTGCCCTACACCTCATCAGGCTCAAAGCCACCTGCATCTGGCGGTGTTTTGGGTTTACGCTTGTTCGTTACTGTCTTCTTGCGTTTTACAGAAAGATTCGGTATTTCCCCATGGATCATTTTTCCGTGGGCCATTACATACTTGATCGGAATCTTTGGGTTATTGATGTCTTTCCCGCCGTCTGTATACCATTTCTGTTCCCACTTGGTGAAGTAGAACTCAAGATCAGTTGGCTCGAGCAGGTATACCGTTTGCAATGCAATGTCTCGGTAGACGGCGAACACCCAAGGCACCTGTCGATATTTGGCAATGATGACTGGGTTCATGTGATGGTGGGTCGAAAATCCGTGGGTTAGCTCAATATTGATTGATTTCAACTCATACTCTCTCCCAGAAGCATCCACGGCATCATTTCCTTCACGACCCGGGATGATTTTCAAGTCCAGTAGCAGGAGAACTTGCAAGAGCTTGCCGCCATTGTCTTGAAATACATCGTCAATTCCGTGCTTTGTGGCCAGAGCCTGATATTCTTGTACTGCAGGCCAAATTTTGATGAGACGCTGATAGTCGTCGTGCGGTGTCAATGTCACTTTTTTGGCGCCTCCAGCAATGACGCAGGAAAAACCCCAAGCGCCAATGCCAACCGTTCAATATTGTCGATAGAGATGTTCCGCTCCCCACGCTCTACCGAGCCGACGTAGGTCCGATGAAGGTTTGCGATGTCAGCTAGAGCTTCTTGGGAAAGACCAAGCCGCTCTCGCGCTTTTCTCAGATTGGAGGCGAATTGTTCTCTTGTCGCTGAGGGCTTTGACTTCTCGTCCATACGAGAGATAATGGATCCATGATGACAATGAATCTACAGACTTTGAGTAGCAGTTTGGGCTGGTGACGATGAAAACTCTGCCCGCTTATTGCACGTCCAAAGGGGCTGCATTCATTGGCGATTCGCAGGAATTGCTGGAAGAGTTGCCTGACGACAGCATAAACCTCGTTGTCACAAGTCCACCCTTTGCCCTGCAACGCCAAAAAGAGTACGGGAATCTTGACCAGGACGAGTACATCGACTGGTTTTTGGAGTTCGGACGCATCGTTCATCGAAAGCTGCGCGATGATGGCAGCTTCGTGGTGGACTTCGGCGGAGCCTACATGAAGGGCGTTCCGGCTCGGAGTCTCTACAACTTCCGTGTTCTGATTCGCATGGTAGATGAGTTGGGGTTCTTCCTTGCGGAGGATTTTTATTGGTTCAATCCGTCGAAACTGCCCAGTCCCATTGAGTGGGTAAACAAGCGTAAGTTGCGTGTGAAGGACTCGATCAATACCGTTTGGTGGTTCAGCAAAACCGAATGGCCAAAGTCAGACATCACGAAGGTCCTCACCCCATACAGCGACCGAATGAGAAAGCTGATTGAAGACCCGGATAGGTTCTATACGCCCAAAACTCGTCCGTCTGGGCACGACATTGGCAAAGGCTTCGCCAAGGATAACGGCGGGGCGATCCCTCCGAACTTGCTACAAATCTCCAATTCCGAATCGAACGGACAGTATCTGTCTGGTTGCAAAGCGGTAGGAATCAAAGCGCATCCCGCACGCTTTCCGGT
>JAUNUE010000159.1 GCA_030538335.1 Allobrachymonas sp.
ACGTGCGGCGGCGATGTTGGCTGAATCAGCGTGAGTTGCAGGGTGTTTTCCAGCGCATCAAGGACGGCTGCCATGGGCAGCAACCTCGCTGCGTGGCGGCGCTGTCGGGCAGATGCGGCTTGCCATGCGCGTGTGGTGTGTACCCACACACAACCCAGTGCGCCATAGCTCAGCAGCAGCAAGGCATCAATCGCAAAGTGCCAGTGAAAACGCAGCCACTGCGCATCAGACCATCTGCCCACGATGTGGCGCACGCTTTCGGTGCTGTAGCTGAATTGCAGCCGCAAAGCAGACCCCATCAATTCGCGCAACAAGAGGCCCAAGGCCCCATAACAGGCCACAACGAGCACACCCAAAGCTACAAGAAGAGCCTTTGATCTGCCCGCAGGATGTGCCATGCATCACAGTGCGGCCACTACCGCATCGCCCATCTGCGCAGTGCCCACTTTCTGTGTGCCTTCGCTGTAGATGTCGCCGGTGCGTAAGCCTTGCTCAAGCACCTTTTGCACGGCCGTTTCGATGCGATCGGCCGCCTCGGGTTGGCCCAGAGAGAAGCGCAACATCATGGCCGCGCTCAAGATGGTGGCCAGCGGATTGGCAATGCCCTTGCCTGCAATGTCGGGCGCGCTGCCGTGGCTCGGCTCGTACAGACCCTGGTTTTTGTCGTTGAGGCTGGCCGAGGGCAGCATGCCGATGGAGCCGGTGAGCATGGCAGCTTCGTCAGACAGGATATCGCCAAACAGGTTGCCGGTGACGATCACGTCGAAATTTTTGGGCGCCTTGACGAGCTGCATGGCGGCGTTGTCGACCAGCATGTGGTCAAGTTGCACGTCAGGGTATTGCTGCGCTACTTCCACCACCACATCTTTCCAGAGTTGCGAGGTTTCGAGCACATTATTCTTGTCGACGCTGGTCAGGCGTTTGCTGCGCTTTTGCGCGGCCTGGAAGGCGGTGTGGGCAATGCGTTCGATCTCGGGGCGGCTGTAGCGCATGGTGTCAAACGCTTCTTCGCTGCCGGGAAAGTGCCCGTCAGCGGCGGTGCGGCGGCCACGCGGCGTGCCGAAGTAGATGTCGCCCGTCAACTCACGCACGATCAAAATGTCCAGCCCTGCGACCAGTTCTGGCTTCAGGCTGGATGCGCCCACCAGTTCCTTGTAGCAAATCGCCGGGCGAAAGTTGGCGTACAGGCCCAGCGCCTTGCGCAAGCCGAGAATGGCCTGCTCGGGGCGCAGATGGCGTTCGAGCTTGTCGTATTTCCAGTCGCCCACAGCGCCGAACAGCACGGCGTCGGCCTCTTGTGCCAATTGCAAGGTCGCGGGCGGCAGCGGGTGGTCGTGTTTGTCGTAGGCCGTGCCGCCCACGTCGGCGGTTTGCATGTCGAGCGGCAGGTTGAGCGCTTTGAGCACCTTGACAGCCTCGGCCACGATTTCGGTGCCGATGCCGTCACCGGGAAGAAGGGCGATTTTCATGGTTTTTATTGAAGAACGATGGAGTGCATTGCCAACAAGAAATCAGGCCACACGCGCTGTTCTCGCCAGCCACGGCTTTTGCGCCAGCCGCTCGGCTTCAAACGCAGCGATCTTGTCTTTGTGACGCAGCGTGAGGCCGATGTCGTCCCAGCCGTTGAGGAGGCACTCCTTGCGGAAGGGTTGCACGTCGAAGGGGATTTCCTCGCCTTGCGGCAACACAACCACCTGGCGCGGCAGATCGACGGTGAGCGTGTAGCCATTGAAGGCGGCCACTTCGTCAAACAGACGGGACACTTGCGACTCGCTCAGCGCGATCGGCAGCAGGCCGTTTTTGAAGCAGTTGTTGAAGAAGATGTCGGCAAAGCTCGGCGCGATGATGGCGCGAAAGCCGTATTGCTCCAGCGCCCACGGTGCGTGCTCGCGGCTGGAGCCACAGCCGAAGTTGCGTCGCGTGAGCAGGATGGACGCGCCCTGGTAACGCGGCTGGTTGAGCACAAAGTCGGGGTTGGGCTGGCGCGTGCTTTGTGGCTTGCCTGGTTCGCCCCGGTCGAGGTAGCGCCATTCGTCAAACAGGTTGGGGCCAAAGCCAGTGCGGCGGATGGACTTGAGGAACTGTTTGGGGATGATGGCGTCGGTATCGACGTTTTCGCGGTCAAGCGGGGCGACAAGACCCTGATGGACGGTAAATTTCTGCATGCTGTTGCCCGAAAAATCAGTGGTGGGTGGCAATGGGTTCCATTATGAAGCAGCCTGCCAAAACAACATGCCCGCCTCGGGAGGCGGGCATGTGGAAATACGCGCTGGCTTACTGTTGCGCCTTGGTGGCGGCGTTTTCAACCGCCTGGCCACCTGCCTTCACGTCTCTGCCCACACCCTTGACGGTGTTGCAGGCAGACAGGGTCAGGGCTACAGCCAATACGCCGAGCAAAGTTGTCATCTTCTTCATGGATTTTCTCCTTCAGGTTGAAGCTACAGGCAACAGGGAGTGTGCCTCATGAAAACACACGGACATCGACAAAATGCCCGTGTACCGCGGCCGCCGCGGCCATGGCCGGGCTGACGAGGTGCGTGCGGCCGCCAGCGCCCTGGCGGCCTTCAAAGTTGCGGTTGCTGGTGCTGGCGCAACGCTCGCCCGGTTCCAGCCGGTCGGCGTTCATGGCCAAGCACATGCTGCAGCCCGGTTGGCGCCATTCAAAGCCTGCCGCCTTGAAAACCGTGTCCAGCCCTTCGCGCTCGGCCTGCGCCTTGACCTGGCCCGAGCCGGGTACCACCATGGCGAGTTTCACATTCGGTGCAATCTTGCGGCCCAGCTTCTTGAGCATGCCTGCCGCTTCGCGCAGGTCTTCGATGCGGCTGTTGGTGCAACTGCCGATAAAGACCTTGTCGATATGGATGTCAGTCAGCGGCTTGCCGGGTTCCAGCGCCATGTAGGCCAGCGCGCGCTCCATGGCGTTGCGGCGGCTGTCGTCCTTCTCCTTGTCGGGATCAGGCACAGCGTCGAGCACGCCCAGCACCATTTCGGGGCTGGTGCCCCAACTGACCTGGGGCTGGATGTCTTCGGCTTTGAGTTCGACCACGGTGTCGAAATGCGCGCCGGGGTCGGAGTGCAGCGTGCGCCAGTGTGCCACGGCCTGCTCCCACTCGGGGCCACCAACGAATTTGCCGGTGGCGGGATCGGTGCCGGGCGCAAACGGGCGGCCTTTTACGTATTCAATCGTCTTGTCGTCAACCGCTACCATGCCGGCACGGGCACCCGCTTCGATCGACATATTGCACATCGTCATGCGTCCTTCCATGCTCAGGCCGCGGATGGCGCTGCCCGCAAACTCCATGGTGTGGCCGGTGCCACCTGCGGTACCGATCTTGCCGATGATGGCGAGCATTACGTCTTTGGCGGTGACGCCGGGTTGCAGCTTGCCCTCGACCTTGATCAGCATGTTTTTGGCTTTTTTGGCCAGCAGCGTTTGCGTGGCCATGACATGCTCGACCTCGCTGGTGCCGATGCCATGTGCCAGCGCACCAAACGCGCCATGCGTGCTGGTGTGGCTGTCGCCGCACACGACCGTCATGCCGGGCAGCGTGGCGCCGTTTTCCGGCCCGATGACGTGGACGATGCCCTGCTTGTCGCTCAAGAAGGGGAAGTAGGCCGCTGCACCAAATTCCTTGATGTTGGCGTCGAGCGTGGTGATCTGCTCTTTGCTGGTGGCGTCGACAATACCGTCGTAGCCATGTTCCCAACCCGTGGTGGGGCTGTTGTGGTCAGTGGTGGCGACTACGGAACTGATGCGCCACAGCTTGCGGCCCGCGCCGCGCAGGCCTTCAAACGCCTGTGGGCTGGTGACTTCGTGCACCAGGTGGCGGTCGATGTAAAGGACGGCGGTGCCGTCTTCTTCGGTGTGGACGACGTGTTCGTCCCACAGTTTGTCATACAGTGTGCGTGCCATGCGCGCGTCCTCGGAAAATTGCATGCACCTGCCGCGCAGGTTGGTTCAAGGGTAAATAGAGTATTGTGCCCATTGTCCGGCAGATCGTGCAGGCACGGCACGAATGCCGTGTGTGCAGATGTGGGATTGTGTGCGGGCCGGTAAACAAAAGCGGGGCGCCCAAGCCAACGCCTGTGCCCCGTGTGCCTGCCCGCAACCCGGTCGGCGCTTATTTCTTGAAGTCTGCCGGCACGTCGCGGCGGGTGTGCCCGACGTACAACTGGCGCGGACGGCCGATCTTGTATTCGGGGTCGGCAATCATCTCGTTCAACTGGGCAATCCAGCCCACCGTGCGGGCCATGGCAAAAATACCCGTGAACAGTTTGACCGGAATGCCAATGGCACGCTGCACGATGCCCGAATAGAAATCGACGTTGGGGTAGAGCTTGCGCGAAACGAAGTAGTCGTCTTCAAGGGCAATCTTTTCGAGTTTCTTGGCCAGCGCAAACAGCGGGTCGTCTTGCAGGCCGAGTTCGGCCAGCACCTCGTCGCAGGTCTGCTGCATGAGCTTGGCGCGCGGGTCGTAGTTGCGGTAGACGCGGTGGCCAAAGCCCATGAGCTTGACACCCGAGTTCTTGTCCTTGACCTTTTCCATGAACTCGCCCACCTTCTCGATGCCGCCGGTGCGCTGCAGGTTCTCTAGCATGTTCAGACAGGCCTCGTTGGCACCGCCGTGCGAGGGACCCCACAGGCAGGCCACAC
>JAUNUE010000160.1:0-3651 GCA_030538335.1 Allobrachymonas sp.
AGCTCGCCCATCACGGCCTGGTCGGCTTCGATGTTCAGGCACAGGTAGTGCGCCTTGTTCAGCTTGTTGATCTGGTAAGCCAACTGGCGGCGGCCCCAGTCTTCGACACGGTGCACGTGGCCGTTGCCGGTGGTGACCATGCTCTTGTAGCGCTCCAGCATGGCCGGAACCTGCTCGCTCTGATCCGGGTGGATCAGAAGGATGATTTCATAGTGACGCATGCATACTCCTTTTTACTTTACGTAAGTGCGCACAACCGTCCATGTATTGAAAAACAAATGGACGGTTCCCGCTTGTGGATAAAGCCGCCCGCGGCGTCAAGACACGGTGCAGCAAGAGGAAACACGCATTTTACTGTGAAATTGCAAGCGTGGCAAATATGTCGGGCTGGAGCTTGGACAGATGATGCTGTCGTTACACGACCAAGATTGCCCCCTCACCCCAGCCCTCTCCCAGAGGGAGAGGGGGCAAAAGGGGCGATGAAGTGAAAACTTCATCCTGCCGGATCAAGAAACCCTGCCAAAAGCGTAGCCGCTTACCGCGTCTGAACCACCCTCCACCTCGTCGATCAGGCGCAACAGCGGGGCAAGCTCACGATAGCGTCGTGCGGTATGGCGGATGTAGCCGATAAAACGCGGCGCATCTGCCAGATAACGCGGTTTGCCATCACGCAAGGTGAGGCGGGCAAAAATACCGGCAACCTTGAGGTGGCGCTGCAGGCCCATCCACTCCACGGCGCGGTAAAAGCTGCCAAAGTCGTTGTGCCAGCCGTCAAAGTCCATCAGACCCAATTGGCGCGCCCGCTCCCAGTAGCGCACGGTGATGTCGAGCACAAAGTCTTCGTCCCAACTGATAAAGGCATCGCGCATCAGGCTAGCGATGTCGTAGGTGATGGGGCCGTAAACCGCGTCCTGGAAGTCGAGAACACCCAGTTGTTGGGTTGAGAACGTAGGGGTCGCATCCAAGCCGCGACCAGACAGCATGAGATTGCGCGGCATGAAATCACGGTGCACGTAGGCAGAAGGTGCGGCCAAGTTGCGCTGTACGATCAAATCAAATGCGCTGGCAAGCACTTGCTGTTGCGCCGGCGTGATGTGCACTTGGCGGTGCTGTGCCAGATACCAGTCGGGGAACAACTGCAGCTCACGCCGCAGCAGGGCTTCGTCATACGGGGGCAGCTCGTTGGGGCGCGAAGCTTGCTGCCATGCCAGCAAGGCATCAACAGCCTGCAAAAAAAGCGGCTGTGCCTGTTCTGGTTGGGTGCTGTCGAGTGCGCTCATCATGGTGGCGTTGCCCAGATCGCTCAATAACAGAAAGCCGTTTGCTTCGTCCCACTCCAGCACCTGCGGCGCATGCAGGCCCGCCTCTTGCATCAGCCGGGCCACATGCACGAAGGGGGCTGAATTTTCCTTGTCGGGCGGGGCATCCATGATGATGCGGCTGGGCTGCCCATTCTGCCCCTGCACGCGCAAATAGCGGCGGAAACTGGCGTCGGCACTGGCCAGAGCCAGTGATGCAGGGTCAACCGGATAACGCAAGGCAACCGCCTGCAGCCACTGCGCAAATTGCGCGGCGCGTGCAGGATCGGACCATTCAACAGCAAGGGAGGCGGACATAAGGTGCAGTGGCCGGGAGTAAAAAACAAACGCAGAATAAGAACGAGATTGTGGCATGTGCACAAACGCACAAGCCAGAAATGACACCGTGCGGCGGTTACATTTAAAGGCTCCCAATTGGCTGGCACAATGACACGTTGGAATCCATACTGATCCCTGTCTTTAGCGTTCCCTCTTGACCCGCATGCCTGTTTTTTTGCAGACCCGTTGCCAGCCGCCCCCTGCGTGGCAGGACGACCTTTGGCAGGGGCAGCGTTGCCTGCCCCCGGCCAAGCTCCATGCGGTGGCCCGGCTGGTGCTGCTGGCCTGTGCAGCCCTGGCGCCAGCCACCATCGCATGGGCGCAAACCGCAGATGGTGCCTCTGCCAACTGGCCCAAAAGCAAACCCCTGAAATTGCAGGCCAGCCCCTGGCTGGACGAAAAACTGCCGGATGTGCCGGCAGGCTCCGTGGGATCGGTGCTTTTTTCTGACCGCATGGACGGTGCCATTGACCAGCACGTCACTGCCACCGGCAATGCTGAACTGCGCCGCCCCGGAAATGTACTCAAGGCCGACGTGATCCGGCACGACCAGACCACCAACACCCTGCAGGCCCGTGGCAATGTGCGCATGAACCGCCAGGGCGACATTTTTCGCGGCGATACGCTGGACCTGCAGATGGACAGCTACGAAGGATCGTTCAACAACACGAATTTTGAAATCCTGCGCACCGACGGTCTGGGCAAGGCCAGCCGGGTGGACTTTCTGGGCCCTTCCCACAGCCTGGTGCACGAAGGCATGTACTCCACCTGCCAGCCTGACCCCAGCAAGCCTGATGAATGGAACCCCGACTGGTATATCCGCGGCGAGCGCGTAACCCTCGACAAGGAACGTGACGAAGGTTATGTAGAAAACGGCGCGCTGGTATTTGGCGGCGTGCCCATCATCCCGGTACCGCGCTTTGGCTTTCCCTTGTCGGACAAGCGCCGTTCTGGCTTTTTGCCGCCCACATTCAACTTCAGCAGCTTGAGCGGGGTGGAATACAGCCAGCCTTACTACATCAACATCGCGCCCAACCGCGATGCCACAGTTGCCACCAACATCAGCAGCAAACGCGGCATCAACCTGTATGGCCAATTCCGTTATCTGGAAGAGCGTTACCACGGCCAGATCGATGCCAATTTCATGCCGCGCGACAGCCTGACCCACAGCAAGCGCTGGAGCTACCGCCTTCGCCATGACCAGATATGGCCCACGGCACGCTGGGGACAGTTCAGCCTGGCGCTTGATCTCAACCGCGTCAGCGACAACACCTACTGGCGCGATTTTGAAAACTTCGCTGGCACGCGCAGCGACCTGATCAGCCAGCGCCTGTTGCCCAGCACCGGCACCCTGAGCTGGGGCTATGGCTACTGGTCCGCCTACCTGCGCGAGCAACGTTGGCAAACCCTGCAACTGCCGCCACCCAACAACATCGTTCCCCCTTTCAACCTGTCGCCGCAATTGCATGTGCGTTATGCGCGCGACAACGTCCGGGGGTTTGATCTGTCACTCGATCTGGATGCCACCCGCTTCCGCTCGGATTCCCTGCTGACCGGCTACCCCAACAGCCTGCGCAGCTATGCCTACGGGCGCGTGGCGTATCCATGGATACGCCCTTGGGGCTACCTGACGCCCGCCCTGGAATTCAACGCCACGCATTACAAAACCGATACACCGATGGCAGATGGAAGCCGCAGCGCCAGCCGCTTCCTGCCCACCGTCAGCCTGGACAGCGGCCTCGTGTTCGAGCGCAACACGCAGATGTTCGGCCGCAAGGTCATGCAAACGCTGGAGCCGCGCCTGTTCTATGCGTACACGCCCTATCGCGACCAGCAGCATTTGCCGGTGTACGACAGTGCGCTGAAAGACTTCAACTTCGCCAGCATTTTCAGCACCAATCCGTTTACTGGAAACGACCGTATCAGCAACAACAACACGCTGACGGCGGGTGTGACCAGCCGCTGGTACGACGCCGTTTCTGGCGCAGAACTGGCGCGCCTGAGCGTTGCCCAG
>JAUNUE010000160.1:3661-4646 GCA_030538335.1 Allobrachymonas sp.
CGTTTCTCGCCGCGCCGGGTGTTCCTCAATGCAGGCGATGTGCCCGAACAGCAGAGTTTCAGCAACATCCTGGTGGACGGCAGCATCCAGTGGAGTCCCAAATGGGGCGCAGAAGCCTCGCTCGCCTACGACCAGCGCAACAACCGCGTGGCCCAGGGCCGCATCGGCATGCGCTACATGCCGGGGCCGTACCGCGTTATCAGCGCCAACCTGTCTCGCCAGCTTGATGGATACGAGCAGGTGGATGCCGGCTGGCAATGGCCGCTCAACGATCTGTGGGGCGACCGCGGCAAAGACCTGACCCCTGGCCGCGGCTTGGGCGGTGGGCGCCTGTATTCCGTGGGCCGCGCGTTCTACTCCATCAAGGAACGTCGTGTAACAGACATGCTGCTCGGTCTGGAGTACGATTCCTGCTGCTGGATTGGTCGCATCGGTTGGCGGCGCCAGCAAACCCAGACATTGCCGCGCGTGGTGAACAATTCAGTGATGGTGCAAGTGGAATTTGTCGGCCTTACCCGCGTGGGCACCAGCGCCCTGTCGACTTTCCGCAAGAACATCCCCGGCTACACCCCTTTGCGCCAGCCCGATCTGTACCAGCGCAGCCGCTTTGAACGCTACGACTGACATCACCATCCATCCATTTTTCTGTTTTCTGCACTTGATCCCTGACAAGGAAACCCGATCCATGCACGCCTACCCCAGTCGTCGTTTGACCCAATTGACCCTGCTTGCTCTTGTGGCTTTTGCCGCATGGAGCACGGTGCCGACGCCTGTCGAGGCAGCGCCCAAGCGACGCGTTGTCCGCAAGGCCCCACGCAAGCCAGTAGCAAAAAAAGCCACGACAGCTGCACCCACAGGTAAAGCCGCGCGTGGTGACTATGTGGTGGCCATTGTCAACAACGACCCCGTGACCAACTTCGAGGTCAACCACCACGCCAACGACATGGCGCGCGAAATGGCGGCCAATGGTGGCCAGACCCCGGCA
>JAUNUE010000161.1 GCA_030538335.1 Allobrachymonas sp.
GGCACAGCTACATCATCTACGGCCCGCTCATCGGCGGCATGGCCACCATCATGTACGAGGGCCTGCCCACGCAAGGCTTTGACCACCAACCTGATGGCGGCATCTGGTGGCGATTGGTTGACAAGTACAAGGTCAGCGTGATGTTCAGCGCGCCCACAGCCATCCGCGTGCTCAAAAAACAAGACCCCGAGCATTTGACCAAGCACGACCTGTCGGGCTTGCGCACGCTGTTCATTGCAGGCGAGCCGCTGGATGAACCCACCGCCAAATGGATTGCCGAAGGCTTGGGCAAACCCATTGTCGACAACTACTGGCAAACCGAAACCGGCTGGCCGATTTTGAGCGTGGTCAACGGTGTGGATGGTGTCGAACGCCGCGAGCCGCGCTTTGGCAGCCCCGGCGTAGGCGTATACGGCTACAACGTGTGCCTGATCAACGACAGCACGCACGCACAGGTCACGCAGCCGGAAGAAAAAGGCGTGCTGATGGTAGAAGGCCCCTTGCCACCCGGCTGCCTGCAAACCATCTGGCGCGACGACAAGCGTTTTGTCAGCACTTACTGGACGGAAGCCAAAGACCCCGATACCGGCAAAAGCCGCTGGTACTACAACACCTTTGACTGGGCCAAGCGCGACGCCGACGGCTACTACTTCATCCTGGGCCGTACCGACGACGTGATCAACGTGGCCGGCCACCGCCTGGGCACGCGCGAAATCGAAGAAAGCGTTTCCGGCCATCCCAACGTGGCCGAGGCTGCGGTGGTGGGCGTGGCCGACGACCTGAAGGGCCAGGTGGCCATGGCTTTTGTCACGGCCAAGAATACGCAGGCGCTGGAATCGCCCGAAGCCATGCAGGCTTTCGAGAAAGAGATCATGAAGCAGGTCGATGCCACGCTCGGTGCTGTGGCGCGCCCGGCGCGCGTCTATGTGGTCAACGCCCTGCCCAAAACGCGCAGCGGCAAACTGCTGCGCCGCGCCCTGCAGGCGGTGGCCGAAGGCCGCGACCCCGGCGACCTCACGACCATTGACGATCCGTCCAGCCTGATGGCAATCAAGGAGATGGTGGGCAAATAAGCAGTGCCATTTGTCCCGTTCTCAAACCCGGTGGATATTTTCATGAAACCACCGGGTTTCTTTTTGGTGCAAGCTTTTTGCAGTGGTCTACAAGGTAGACGAGGAGGACTGATCGCCTTCAGCCTGTTGCGCAGCCATTCTCTGCGCCACCCGCTCGGGCGGATAGGTCGGGAAGCTGGCAGGCTGATAAGGCGGCAGTTGGGCAATACCAGCGGCTACTTGCAACGCGATATCGCGGTAGATGTGGGCGATCTCGCCTTCAGGGTCTGCTACCACGGTGGGAGTGCCCGCATCAGATTGTTCGCGGATCTGCATGGCCAGCGGCAAGGCGCCCAGATAGGGCAAATCGTGTGCCTGGGCCAGCGTCTTGCCGCCTTCGGCACCAAAGATATGCTCGTGGTGCCCGCAGTTGCTGCAGATGTGCACGGCCATGTTTTCCACCATGCCCAGCACCGGCACATGGACCTTGCGGAACATGATCACGCCCTTGTGTACATCCACCAGCGCCAGGTCTTGCGGTGTGGTCACCATCACGGCGGCATTCAGCGGCACCCGCTGGCTCATCGTCAACTGGATGTCGCCGGTGCCTGGCGGCATATCGACAATCAGGTAGTCCAGCTCGTCATCAGGCGCTGTGCCCCAGCGCGTCTGGTGTAGCAACTGGTTCAGCGCCTTCAGCGCCATCGGCGCGCGCCAGATCACTGCCTTGTCATCGCCCACCAGAAAACCCATCGACATGATGCGGATGCCATGGCTCTCCAGCGGGATGATGAGTTTGTTGTCGATCACCTCCGGCTCACGGCCACTCACGTTCATCAGCAGCGGCACACTCGGGCCGTAGATATCGGCATCGAGCAGGCCCACATGCGCGCCTTCGGCCGCCAGCGCCAGCGCCAGGTTGGCAGCAGTGGTGCTTTTGCCCACGCCGCCCTTGGCCGAGGCCACGGCAATGATGTTTTTCACGCCCGGAATGGGCGGCACGATGGCGGGTACTGCATGTGCCGTGATGCGGGTGACGAAGCGGATTTCTGTGTTTGCCAGATCAGGATCGGAGGCCAGAGCCTGCTGCAGGCGCTGCCGCAAATCGGCCTCACGACTGCGCGCCGGGTAAGGCAGGGCGATTTCAGCAAACAGTTTGCCCGTGGCGGGGTCGGTTTGCATCTGCAGGTTTTTGGCATGCACCAGCGGTTGCCGGGTCAGCGGGTCAAGCACCGCCTGCCATGCTTGCAGCAATGCGGAGACAATCTTTTCTTTGGCAGGGGACGGGAGCGGAGCATTCATGCGGAGGAGAAAACGGGGGGTGCGACAAAAAAGCCTGAAACAGAGCACGCCACCAGTGTAGGACAGCCGCCGTACGCGCAACCAGGGTACGGGTATTGCCCAAAAATGCGCCGCCTGCAGAGCTGCAAAAAACAAATTTCCGATGCTATAATTCTGCGCTTGTTCCTCAATAGCTCAGTTGGTAGAGCGCCGGACTGTTAATCCGTAGGTCCCTGGTTCGAGCCCAGGTTGAGGAGCCAGAATTTACAAGGGTTGCTGCCAGTAGGGTTGCAACCCTTTTTCTTTGGACGGCAGGTATAAAGAGAAGAGCGCAGCTTTGTCTCATGCGCAAATGCAGGGCGCAGTTTCTGCGCGAACGCCCACGATCGGACGTACTTCAATCCCGCGTCACGCGCAGCAGTTCTTCGGCAGTAGATATGCCGGCATCGACCAGGCGTTGGCCGTCTTCGCGCATCAGGTGCATGCCGTTGCCCAGGGCGGTGGCGCGGATGTCGGCTTCTGATTTTTGTTGGTGGATTTGCGCGCGGATGGTGTCGTCCACTACCAGCAACTCGAAAATGCCGGTGCGCCCGGCGTAGCCGCTGTTGCCACAGGCCTCGCACCCGGCACCTGCACAATGGGTGCAGGTTTTGCGCAGCAGGCGTTGCGCCAGCACGCCCAGCAACGATGACGACAGCAGGAACGGTTCCACGCCCATATCAGTCAGGCGCGTGATGGCGCTGGCGGCGTCGTTGGTGTGCAGGGTCGCAAGCACCAGGTGGCCGGTGAGCGAGGCCTGAATGGCGATTTGCGCGGTTTCAAAATCGCGGATTTCGCCAATCATGATCACATCCGGGTCTTGCCGCAGGATGGCGCGCAGCGCCTTGGCAAAGGTGAGGTCAATTCTGGGATTGACCTGGGTCTGGCCGATGCCCGGCAATTCGTATTCGATCGGGTCTTCCACCGTCATGATGTTGCCCGCGCGCGTGTCCATGCGGCCCAGCGCCGCATACAGCGTGGTGGTTTTGCCGCTGCCTGTGGGGCCGGTGACGAGGATGATGCCGTGCGGCTGGGCGATGAGGTGCTCGAACTGGCGCAGCGTTTCGCCCTGCATGCCCACCGCCTCCAGGCTGATGCGGTTGCCCGACTTGTCGAGCAGGCGCAGCACGGCGCGTTCGCCAAAGGCGCTGGGCAGGGTGGATACACGCACGTCAATGGCGCGGGTACCCAGGCGCAGGCTGATGCGCCCGTCTTGCGGCAGGCGCTTTTCGGCAATATCGAGGTCGGCCATGATCTTGAGCCGCGAGATCAACGCGGCGTGCAGGGCGCGGTTGGGTTGCACCACTTCGCGCAGGCCGCCATCCACCCGAAAGCGCACCACGCTGTGGCGCTCAAATGGCTCGATGTGGATGTCGCTGGCGTTGTCGCGCGCGGCTTGGGTAAGCAGTGCGTTGAGCATGCGGATGATGGGCGCGTCGTCAGAGGCCTCCAGCAAGTCTTCTACTGGGGGTAGTTCTTGCATCATGCGCGACAGGTCGGCGTCGCTTTGTACCTCGCTGACTACGCTGGCCGCGCTGCCTTCGCCCTGGGAATAGGCCGCGCTGATGCGTTGCGCCAGTTCGTCTGCAGGCAGCGGTTGCGGATGCACCTGGCCGTATTTGCGCAAAATTTCGTTCCAGCCTGCCTGCTGTGCGGCGTCTTGCGCGTACCACAGCAGGTAGCGGCCATCATCTTCCATTTCCAGCAGCAGTTGCTGGCTGCGGGCAAAGGCATAAGGCAAGGGGTAGCGCATGGTGGCTTGCGGTTTTAGCGGCCTGCCTGCAACTGCGGCCAAACCTGCGGTGCTTGCTCCACAGGAGTTTGTGTAGGGGCAGGTGTTGCGGCAACTTGCGGCAGGGCAGCATGAGGTTGTGGTGCCGTCTGGTTCCAGGCCAGCCCGTAGTCAGATTGCAGGTTGTTGGCAGGGTGGTGTTGTTCCACCGGCGCCCGGTACGAAACTGGTGCGGCCGACCCGGTGGGCGCAGGAACCGGGGCGGTTTGCGGCTGCGGCTGAGGCAGTACGGAGGGCGGCGCCATGTTCTGGAACATCAACGGTGCAGGTGTTTTGGCCGGGTTGGTAACGGGCGTCCACGCCTGGTCGGTATGGCGCACGGGCGGCAGCACCGGCGCGCCTTGGGGCTGCACCACGCCCATCGCGGGCTGGCTGTTGATCTGGCTGGTGCGCATCATGTCGTAGCGGTCCAGCGAGAGGTTGCGGCTGTCGGCA
>JAUNUE010000162.1 GCA_030538335.1 Allobrachymonas sp.
TTCGGTAAATGGTCTGCTTGATGGCGACCACCTGTGGGTCTTTCACGGCTTCGCGCAGCATATGTATCAGCGGATCGAAACTCTCGAAGGGCAGATGCACCAGCACGTCGCCCTGCTTGAGGCGCTCGAAAATGGAAGGTACATGGTGCAGCGCTGCCGGGTAGCCGGGGCGGAAGGGCGCAAACAGCAGGTCGGGCCGCTTGACCAGATCGATCAACATCGCCATGCGCACCAGGTTGACGGGGCCGTGCACGCGGTAGACGGCTTGCTCGGGCAGATCAAACTGGCGGCACAGCAGGGCGGCGATTTCGTCGGAACAGTTGGATGACACCTCCACCCGCACCGCCTTGCCGTAATGGCGCTGCTGCAAGCCTTCGCGCAGGGCGGTGAGCAGGTTGCCTACGTCGTCTTCGTCCACCGCCAGGTCAGAGTGGCGGGTTACGCGGAACTGCGACAATTGCTCGATGCTGCGGTTGGGAAACAGCTCCGGCAAGTGGGCGCGCAACACACTCGGCAAGGACACCAGCAGGTTCTTGCCGCCGCACAGCGCGGGCGGCAGGTGCAGCAGGCGCGGCAAGGCACGCGGCACCTTGATGATGGCAATGCTGTTGGAGCGCCCCAAGGCATCTTGCCCGCCGAGCTTGACGATGAAGTTGAGCGATTTGTTGGCGACCTGCGGAAACGGGTGTGCCGGGTCGAGGTTGACCGGCAACAACAGCGGCATGACTTCGCGTCGGAAGTAGTTGGCCACCCATTGGCGCTGCTCGGGCGTGCGGTCCACATGCGGCACGATGCGGATGTTTTCTGCCTCCATCGCCGGGTGCAACTGGTAGCGCAAGATGTCGTACTGCTCGGCCACCATGGCATGCACTTTTTCGCAGACCTTGTAAAAGCCTGCTTCGGTGAACTCACCTTCCTGCACATGGCGTTGCGCGGCATCGAGCAAATTGGCCATGCGCACCTCGAAGTACTCGTCGAGATTGGACGAAACGATGGAGAGATAGCGCAGGCGCTCCAGCAAAGGCACCTCGTCGCGCGCGGCCCAACTCAATACGCGGGTATTGAATTCAAGAATGCTCAGATCGCGGTCGATAAGGGCGGGCTGGATGGTCATGAAAGAACGTCAGGAAAAACGATCAAGCTTACCTGACCCACATGACAAATTTGTAACTGGTGCGGGAGTGGCGGGCCACACAAGGCCGCTCCCGAAACAGTGTTCAGCCTTCCATGAAACGCTTGCGGTAGCGTGCGGGCAGGTCGGCCACGCGCAACATCATGGGCAGGTCGGCTGAGTTGAATTCAGGATCCCAAGCCGGTGCGCCCAGCACCTTGGTGCCCAGACGCAGATAGCCTTTGATGAGGGCGGGCGGCTCCACCTCCGCATCGTTGCGCAGGGCATCTACGGGCAAAGGCAGGCGCGGCGTGACGTGGTACTGCGGGTCGGCCAGGTACTGGGTGCGTACTTGCTCCCAGATGCTGGCGGCGGCGTGGCCTGCGGGCAGGCCGTTGTGCCGCATCGGAATGCTGGCGCAGCCGATCATGGTGTCGAGCTGGTTGTCGCGCATGAAGGCCGCCAGGGCGCCCCACAGTGCCATGATGACGGCGCCGCTGCGGTAATCGGCGTGTACGCAGCTGCGACCCACTTCCACCAGGTGCGGGCGCAGGTGGTCCAACGGTGTCAGGTCAAACTCGGCATCGCTGTACAGGCTGCCGGCGCGTTGGGCCTGCACGGGGGTGAGTACGCGGTAGGTGCCTACTGCCAGACCCGTGTCGGCATCGCGCACCAGCAGGTGCTCGCAAAAATCGTCAAAACGGTCGATGTCGTGGCCGGGAACCGGGCCGCTTAATGTGGCGCCCATTTCTTCGGAAAAAACCTCGTAGCGCAGGCGCTGTGCGTCGCGGATTTCGTCGAGATGGCGCGCCCAGCGCACGTCCAGCCGGGTGCCTTCGCTGTCTGCAGGGGCTTTCGTCTGGATCGGCTTGGCGATGGGCTCGGGCATGGAGGGAACCAGAGGGAGCGGCACATTCGCATTTGCCGCAAAACCGGGGCGGCGCAAGCGCTGGCGCAGCAGCAAGGGGATCAACCGGATCTTGCGTGGCGACAGGTCAAACGTGGGAATGGGCAGTTCTTTCATGCGGCGTGCTCCTTGAACGAATGACCGCAGTATGAAAAGCCAACGTGACGTTATCGCTGCACTTTTTTGAATATTACATGACAAATGTGTCATTCGGGACACGCGCAGCCCGCGATACGCCGGTATTTTCAGGCGCAGCCAGTGCGATCTTGTAAGATGGCAATTGCTTTTTACAGCCTCTGGATCTACACCATGCACCGCTGTTTTTTTTCTTCTTGTCGTTGTATTGCCCTGCTGGCCTTGCTGGCTCCGGGCGTTGCGCCGCTGGCCCAGGCCCAGAGCGGCGAACCGTTTGACAGCCCTGCGGCTCCGGTACAACAAACCCTGCCCCGGCATTTTCCTGATATTGCCGACCGGGGGCATATGCGTTTTATCGGCCCGCCGCTGGTGATGCTCAAGGGCGAACGGCTGCACATCTCGCCCGGCGCGCGCATCCGCGACGAACGCAACATGATGGTACACATGTCGCAGCTCAAGGGCTGGTCAGGCCAGGTGATGTACGTGCGCGATGCCATGCAGCAAGTTGGCGACATCTGGCTTTTGTCAGATTACGAGTTGAGCCAGCCTTCGCCCAAACAAAAGCGCGATGACCTGCTGCGCCAGGACGGCTACGATCCGGACGCCCACAAGTTCGACCCGATGCTGCCGTACCACAAGCAGCCCAAATTCTGACCAGCCCGCAACCGCGCGGGCGAGGCGGCAAGCGTTGTTTGGCGCTGCCTTCTTTCATCGTTTGCCCCATCTGTGCCTGCATTGAAGCAGGTTTTGTGGCCCGTTTTTCAATTGCCAGACATGACCACCGATATTTCCGCAAAGGCACCCAAAAAGGTCTACATCAAGACCTTTGGTTGCCAGATGAACGAGTACGACTCCGACAAGATGGCTGACGTACTCGGCGCTGCGCAAGGGTACGAGCCGACCGACGACCCTGAGCAGGCCGACCTGATTTTGTTCAACACCTGCTCGGTGCGCGAAAAAGCGCAGGAAAAAGTCTTCAGCGACCTGGGTCGCGTCAAGCACCTCAAGCAAAAGGGCGTGTTGATCGGCGTGGGCGGCTGCGTCGCCAGCCAGGAAGGCGCAGAAATCATCAAACGTGCGCCTTTTGTCGACGTGGTGTTTGGCCCGCAAACCCTGCACCGCCTGCCCGAATTGCTGGCCGAACGCGCGCGGCAGGCGCAGCCGCAGGTGGACATCAGCTTTCCTGAAATCGAAAAATTCGACCACCTGCCGCCCGCAGGCGTCAAGGGCGCATCGGCGTTTGTGTCGATCATGGAGGGCTGCTCCAAATACTGCAGCTACTGCGTGGTGCCGTACACACGTGGTGAAGAGTTCAGCCGTCCGTTTGACGATGTGTTGACGGAGGTGGCGGGTCTGGCCGACCAGGGTGTAAAGGAAGTCAACCTGCTGGGCCAGAACGTGAACGCTTACCGCGGCAAGATGGGCGATACGGACGAGATGGCCGACTTTGCACTGCTGATCGAGTATGTGGCCGAAATTCCCGGTATCGAGCGTATCCGCTACACCACGAGCCACCCGAATGAATTCACGCAACGGTTGATTGATGTGTACGCCAAGGTGCCCCAACTGGTGAACCACCTGCACCTGCCGGTGCAGCACGGCAGCGACCGCATCCTGATGGCGATGAAGCGCGGCTACACCGCGATGGAGTACAAGAGCATCATCCGCAAGTTGCGCGTGGTGCGGCCCGACATCAGTCTGTCGAGCGACTTCATCGTCGGCTTTCCGGGCGAGACGGAAGACGATTTTGGCAAGATGATGAAACTGATCGACGACGTGGGCTACGACGCTTCTTTCAGCTTCATTTTCAGCCCGCGCCCCGGCACACCCGCAGCCAACCTGGCGGATGACACGCAGCACGAAGTCAAGCTCAGGCGCTTGCAGCACCTGCAGGCACGGCTTGAAGAAAACGTGCGCCGCATCAGCCAGTCGCGTGTGGGCACGGTGCAACGCATCCTCGTCGAAGGCCCTTCGCGTAAAAGCGCAGACGAGCTGATGGGCCGTACCGAATGCAACCGCATCGTCAATTTTGACGGCGGGCCAAACGGTGTGCGTCTGGTCGGCCAAATGATGGACGTGACCATCACCGAAGCGTATCCGCACTCCCTGCGCGCGTCAGCCCTGTTGGTATGATCCGCTTTCCATGAATATGTCTTCTGCTCCCGTGTCGCCCTTGGTGGAATTGCGCGATGTGCAATTCCGCTACAGCGAGGGTGGCCGCGCCATTCTCGATGGCCTGTCGCTGGCCGTGCCACGCGGCAAGATCACGGCCATCATGGGCGCTTCGGGCGGCGGTAAAACAACGGTGCTGCGCCTGATTGGCGCGCAGCAAAAAGCCACGCAAGGGCAGGTCTTGTTTGATGGCGAAGACATGGGCGCTTTTTCGCAGGAGCAGGTCTATGCCGCCCGCCGCCGCATGGGCATGCTGTTCCAGTTTGG
>JAUNUE010000163.1 GCA_030538335.1 Allobrachymonas sp.
CACCCAAAGCGGGCTGTACGTACCGCAAGACCACGACCGGCGCTTTCGCGGCTGGGTATCGGTGCGCATGGCGCTGGGTTCGTCGCTCAACGTACCTGCCGTGCGCACCGTGGGCATGGTTGGCGTGAACCGCTTTGCCGCACAGCTCAAACGCCTGGGGTTTGCGCTGCCCCGCCCCGGCGAACACTACGGCTACAGCCTGGCCTTGGGCAGTGCCGAGACCACCTTGTTGCAACTGGGCAATGCCTTTCGCACGCTGGCCAACGGGGGCAGCCACGGCCCGGTACGCATGGCGCTGGATGCGAAAACTGCAAAGACCACACAGGCACTTGACCCGCGCGCGGTCTTTATCGTCAGCCATATCCTGTCAGACAACAACGCCCGCCTGAGCACCTTTGGCAACAACAACATCCTGCAAACGCGGTTCTGGTCGGCAGTAAAAACCGGCACCAGCAAGGACATGCGCGACAACTGGGCCGTGGGCTACAGCCAGCACTACACCGTGGCGGTGTGGGTGGGCAATGCGCAGGGCCAGGCCATGTGGGACGTGGTTGGCACCACAGGTGCCGCGCCTGTGTGGGCAGCCATCATGCACCACCTGCACCAGAACCTGCCCAGCCGTGCACCGCAAGCGCCCCCCGGCCTGATCCGCGAACGGGTGCATTTTGCAGCGCCCGCGGCCAGCAAAAAAACCGGCGGTACGTGGGAAAGCACCGTGGAACCCGACCGTTTTGAATGGTTCATTCGCGGCACGCAGCAAGGTGATTTTTCGCGGTCTGCTGCGCCCAAAACGGTAGCATTGCGCATCGACAGCCCGGTAGATGGCACCATCATTGCACTTGACCCCGACATTCCCCCGCGCAACCAGCGCCTGCTGCTGCGCACGAATTTGCCCAACGCCCAATGGCGCATCAATGGCAAAGCCGTCGGCCAGGGCAAAACTGTGGGATGGCTGCCCTGGCCGGGCAAGCACCGCATCAGCCTGCATACCGCCCATGGCCGCATGGTGGATGAAGTGGGCATTGAAGTGCGCGGTGCCAGCGTCAAACCCCCTGCGCCTGCGCGCCAACCCGCAGGCAAACACGAAAAGTGACAGCAGGCGTAATCCACCCGACGTACAATTCCAGATCTGTATGTTTCATGCCGTTTTTATGCAAGGAGGCTGACCATGGGAGCAATGTCCATATGGCACTGGCTCGTCGTGCTGCTGATCGTCGCCATGGTGTTTGGTACGGGCAAACTCAAGGACATTGGCAAGGATCTGGGCAGCGCCGTCAAGGGGTTCAAGGAAGGCATGCGCGAAGGCGAAGACGACACGCCGCAGCGCACGCCCGAGCGCGTCACGCACCAGTCCACAGCGCAGGACAACACCATTGACGTTGAAACCAAGACCAAGTCCTGATACGGCCTTGGGCCTGCGCATGGGATCAGGGCATGTTTGACTTGGGTTTTTCCAAACTGCTGGTGGTTGGTTTTGTGGCGATGCTGGTGGTGGGGCCCGAAAAATTGCCGGAGTTGGCGCGCACCTTGGGCACCTGGGTGGGCCGCATGCAGCGCCACCTCAACCAGGTCAAGCAGGAGATGGGCGGGTTGCAAGAGCTGCAGGAGCTGCGCGACATGAAGCGCACCATGGAGCAAGCCGCCTGGGACGCCCAGCACCAGATGCAGACCATGGCCTCGCGTTTTGAGCGCGATGTGGGACTGGCTTCGCGCTACGCCCATGCGGAGGTGGAAGATGTCTACGACACAGGTTCTGCCCGCCCTGGCGCAAGCACGCAAACCCGGAACCTGTCGCGCAAAAACTGGCGGCTCAAACGCCACACTATCCCCCAGTGGTACAAATCGCGTCAGCGGCCGCGCACCAGCGCCCTGTCCAACGCCGCGCGCGTGGCGCGTCAACGCGACCTGCCATCCGGCAAATAATGCCGCCGCCCTTTTCATCCTTGGCCCATTCTTGCGTCTTGCCCTGCAATGCCTGAATCCAATCCCTCGCAAGAAGACGAACTCGCAGGCACCGAGCAGCCCCTGATGGAGCATCTGGTCGAATTGCGCACGCGCCTGTTGCGCAGCCTGTGGGGTATAGGGCTGGCCGCCATTGCCTTGGCCATCTACCCGGGGCCGGGTGCCCTGCTCGATTTTCTGGCGCGCCCCCTGCGCGCCCACATGCCGCCCGAAACACGGATGATTGCGGTCGATGTGTTCTCACCCTTTGTGGTGCCGCTGAAGGTCTTGCTGCTGGTGGCCGTCCTGGCGGCCATGCCTTGGGTGGTGTACCAGATCTGGTCCTTCATCGCACCCGGCCTGTACAAGCGCGAAAAAAGGCTGGCGCTGCCGCTCATCATCGCGGGCAGTTTGCTGGCCTATACGGGCATTGCCTTCGTGCAGTTTTTGGTGCTGGAACGCATGTTCGGCTTCATCCAGCGCGTTTCACCCAGTACCGTATCCGCCACACCAGACGTGGCAGCCTATGTGCAGACGCTGTTGTCGTTGTACCTCGCTTTTGCGCTGGCCTTCCAGGTGCCGGTGATCGTGATTTTGCTGGCGCGCTTTGGCCTGGTGTCGATTGAAAAACTCAAATCCTTCCGCCGCTACTTCATCATCCTGGCGTTTGTGATTGCGGCCATCGTCACCCCGCCCGATGTGCTGTCGCAACTGGCGCTGGCCATTCCCATGTGCCTGCTCTACGAAGTGGGCTTGCTGGTGGCGCAATGGTTTTTAAAAGAAAAAACCAGCCAGCCTTAACCGCCACTTGCGTCATTGCCTTGTGGCAACAAGGTGTCGGTAATGATCGCATCCAGCCCCATGTCCAGCAACTGTTGCGCCTGCTGCGCATCGTTGACCGTATAGCACAGCGCATGCAAGCCTGCCCGCCGGGCTACCGCCAGGCGCTGGGGCGTCCATAGAGCGGCGTTCAGCACCAGCGCCTGGCATCCCAATGCGATAGCCGGTTCGATCCAGTCAGCATCCGAATGGATTTCATCTACCAGCAAACCACAGGGCAGTTGCGGCGCCACCACCCGCAGCGCTTTCAGCGCCTGGGTGCTGAAAGACGTGAGAAAAGGCCACGAGCGCTCACCACCCGGCCAGCACTGCAGCACCAGCCAGCCGATGGTGCGCGCGGTCAGCGCATCAGCACCCGGCGTCGGCTTGATCTCGATGTTCAGATCCAGCTCCTGCTCGATACAAAATTGCATCAAGGCGATCAAGGTGCATGGCGGCTCACCGGCGTAGAAGTTGCTGTGCCACGCGCCGGCATCGAGTTGCGACAACACGCCCCAGCTTTGGGCCGAGGCCAGCCCTTTGCCATTGGTGGTGCGCTCCAGCGTCGCATCGTGCATCAGCATGGCAACGCCGTCGGCGCTGAGCTTGGCGTCGCACTCGAACATGCGGTAGCCCAGTTGCGCCCCCAGCCGGAATGCGGCCAGGGTATTTTCAGGCGCGCGCTGGCCTGCGCCCCGGTGGGCAATCCAGCGGGGATACGGCCAAGGGGACAAGGATGATGGTGCTTGGGTGCTCATACTGCAGCAGGCAAATCCAGAAACTACAAGGCACACCGCTTGCCGGTGCCTGCATCAAATGCGTGCAGATGCTCGCGCATGGGCAGTATGTGGATATGCTGCCCCAGCTCGGGCCGCGGGAGGCCCGCATCCATGCGCAGCACCAGCGTCTCATCGTGCAGACGGCCATACAACAGGCGTTCAGCACCCAGCATTTCTGTAGTTTCCAACTGTACCAGCCAACTGCCCGGTGCAGCCTTATCCAGACACTGCAGGTGCTCCGGGCGCACACCCAGAATGCGGCCCTCGGCCACCCCCGGCGCACGTTGCAGCAGGTTCATGGGCGGCGAGCCCATAAAGCCCGCAACAAAGGTGCTGGCAGGTGTGCGGTACACCTCGTCCGGCGTGCCGAATTGCTCCACGCGCCCGTTGTTGAGCACCAGCATGCGCTGTGCCAGCGTCATGGCTTCCACCTGGTCGTGCGTAACAAACAGGCTGGTGATACCCAGTTCGCGGTGCAGTTTCTGGATTTCGATGCGTGTTTGCGCGCGCAGCTTGGCGTCAAGATTGGACAAGGGTTCGTCGAACAAAAACACCTGCGGCTGACGCACAATGGCGCGGCCCATGGCCACGCGCTGGCGCTGACCGCCCGACAGTTCACGCGGCTTGCGCTGCAGCAGGCCATCCAGCTCCAGAATGGCGGCGGCTTTCTGCACCCGTGCGGCAATTTCGGCCTGGGGCAAACCGGCAATCTTCAGCCCATACGCCATATTGTCGAACACCTTCATGTGCGGGTACAGCGCATAGTTCTGAAACACCATGGCAATGTCGCGCTGTGCCGGCTCCAGGTCGTTGACCACGCGTTCCCCAATGTGGATTTCTCCGCGCGTTATGGTTTCCAGCCCCGCAACCATGCGCAGCAAAGTAGATTTTCCGCAGCCCGATGGCCCCACGATAACGACAAATTCGCCGTCGTTGATGGCTGCACTCACCCCGTGAATCACAGGCACGGCAGTTTTGCCACTGCCATATGCCTTGAAAACATTTTGCAAGGTTACCGATGCCATAGAAGAATTTTTT
>JAUNUE010000164.1 GCA_030538335.1 Allobrachymonas sp.
CGGGCTTTTGGCAGCTTTGCAGCCACGCGGGCCACGCCTCGCCCACCGCATCGGCGGTAAAGCCCGGTACCGACGACCACGGCACCGGCACCCAGCGGCTTTTTTCGCGCATGATGGCATTGCCTGCCGGAGGTACATCCACAGGTGGCGGCGGTTTGCGGGTGGCGCAACCGGCAGCAAAAACCACCCACGCCAGCAACAGCGCCCCTGCCCTCCGCACGGCTCTGTCGCGGCGAGGAGCATTGGGATGGGTGCAAAGATTTGCGTGCGAAGGGGCAATCGTCAACATCTGGGTCATGGCAGCAGAACGTTCAATCAAACACACGCACCTGGGCAGGTGCAGGGGCATTCTCGCATTGTCTGTGTGACATCTCCAAAAAGCGCCAGAAAGCGTTTTGTACAATGCCCGCAATGACAACACCGCTTGCGCTTTTTCTGCATTTTTCTGGCGCCATGCCGCATGAACCCATCCCATAAAGAGTTGATTCTCGGCGGCCAGCGCAGCGGCAAAACCCGGCGCGCCGAAGCGCAGGTCGCCCAGTGGTTGCAGCAATCCGTCAACCACCGCGCGGTGTACGTTGCCACCGCTTACGCACACGACGAGGAAATGCGCCAGCGCATTGCCCGCCACCAGCAAGACCGCGCTGCACGGGTGCCACGCATGCAGACGGTGGAAAGCACCGCTATTGCAACCGTCTTGCAAACCCACAGCCAGGCCGACACGGCCATTGTGGTGGATTGCCTCACGCTGTGGTTGACGCATTGGCTGATGCCGTGGCAGACAGCTCCTGCTACACAAGATGCCGTGGCTGCGCACACCGAAACCTTGCTACGGGCCATTGCCGATACGCAGGCGCAACTCTTTATCGTGAGCAATGAAATCGGCCTGGGCGTGGTGGCGGCAGACCCCGCCACGCGCGCATTTGTCGATGCTCTGGGCCTGCTCAACCAGCGTGTGGCTGCCGTGTGCAACCACGTCACCCTGATGGCAGCCGGACTGCCGCTTGCACTGAAACAGGAGAAGTAAAGATGCAAATCGAACAACCACCCACCGAAAAACCGTACGAAAAACCCGATGGCGAACGCCGTGGCATCCTGATCGTCAACACGGGCGACGGCAAGGGCAAAAGCACGGCCGCCTTTGGCCTGGCGCTGCGCGCCACGGGGCGCGGCAAAAAGGTGCATATCTACCAGTTCATGAAAGTGCCTTCAGCACGTTTCGGCGAGCACCGCATGTTCGAACAGATCGGCGTGCCGGTGGAAGGGCTGGGCGACGGCTTCAGCTGGAAAAGCCAGGATCTCGAACGCTCAGCCCAACTGGCGCGCGATGGCTGGGAAAAAGCCAAGGCCACCATCCTTGGCGGCGCGCATTTTCTGGTTGTGTGCGACGAAATCACCTATCCGCTGGTATACGGCTGGATCGACCTGCAGGACGTATTGGACACTCTGAAAAACCGCCCCAATGACGTGCACGTATGCCTGACCGGTCGCCGCTGCCCGCAGGAAATCATTGATATCGCCGACACCGTGACCGAAATGCGCCCGATCAAACATGCGTTTGATGCCGGCATACCGGCGCAGCGGGGGATTGAGGACTGATCCGGTACGTTGCTTACGACTTGCGCCACAACCATTTGCCCAGCAGTTCCAGCCCCGCTTCCAGCAAATCATCGACGGTGTTATCGCTGTAAGCAGATGAGGTGATTTGCCCCTTTTCCATCTGCTCTATCCGCTTTGCCCGCTCGCGCTGCATGTGGATATCGGCCATGGCCACGGCAAAGTCTTCGGGCTTGGGCGGCGCGTCGAGTTTTTTCTGGGCATGCAAATGGTCGTGCAGGGCCTTGTCTACCGCATCAGCATCAAGCACCGAAAAAGCCGACTGGCAATGCGGGCAGGCGGTTTCGTTGCGAATATCCACCGGCGCGCCGCACCCGGTGCAGTTCACGGTGCGAATATGGGCTGCGAGTTGCTGCACCTCTGTCGCACTCAACTGCCGCATGAAGCCTTTTTCCGCCATGAAGGCCGAAAAACCGATGAAATGCCCATGCCCCTGCGGGCAACGGTGCAGCATGTAGCGCGTGGTGCGCACCTGGTCGTAACCTTTGACCAAGGTGCGCTTGCAATGCAGGCAGGTCAGGCGGCTGCCTTGCGGCAGATGCTGCTCGTTGCGACGTGCATGCAACTGCTCAAACAATTCCAGAACCGAAGCCGGCGACAAAGCGAGGTTCTCGCCCCGATCAAACCAGATGCCCTGACAGGCAAAGCACACTTCCAACGTTACCGGCGCATTCTCGCGGCTGGTTAACTGCAAGGTTTGCAAGGTGCTCTTGCAGGAGGGACAAGGCAAGGATTTGGGCATGCGCAGAAATATAGCAGCAACGCTGCGCTACCATATGGCGCCTGAAAACGACATTCGCAGATTTTTTACCCGCCCTTGAAGGCATCGCGCCATGAAACGCATCATGTACATCGAACACGCACATTTTGCAAAGTACCGCTGCTAGACAGATATGCGCGTGCTCTTTGTCTGTGGCAAGAACCAGTGGCGCAGCCCCACGGCTGAGCATCTTTTCTGCGGCCATCCCGGCGTGGAATGCCTGTCTGCCGGACTCAGCCGCGATGCGCCCGTGCCCTTGTCGCACGAACTGCTTGACTGGGCAGACACCATCTTTGTGATGGAGAAAAAACACAAGGACAAATTGCAGGCGTCATTCAAAAACAGCCTCAAAAACCAACGCCTTGTGTGCCTGCATATACCCGACCGCTATACCTTCATGGATCCAGAGTTGATCAAGATTCTGAAACGCAAGGTCACCCCCTTGCTGGGCTAACCCCAGCCTGCACCCAACTACCCCAATCTTGAAATATCTGTATGCAATTCTGGCAAGGCTTTCTTCTGATTACCTCGGTGCATCTGCTGGCTGCGGCTTCGCCGGGGCCGGACTTTGTGATGGTTACGCAGCAAACGCTGCTGCATGGTAAACGGACGGGTTTGTGGTGCGCGCTGGGCATTGCGCTGGGCCTGGGCGTGCATATTGCCTATTCCATCCTCGGGCTGGCCGCCACCATTGCGCATTCCTTGCCGCTGCTGCAGGCCGTCAAGCTCGCAGGGGGCGCCTATTTGCTGTATCTGGGTTACCAGGGCTTGCGTGCGCGGGCTGTACCTGTCGCCCACCCACCTGCCGAAGCACTGGAAGCTGCACCGGCTCCAGCGCCTGCTACGCAGACACCAACCGCATGGAAAAGCCTGGTCAAGGGTTTTTTTTGCAACGTTCTCAACCCCAAGGCGCCGCTGTATTTCGTTTCGATGTTCACCGTGGTGCTGTCGCCTGATCTGCCCGCCGGGCAACTCATCTTCTATGGCCTGTGGATGATGGTGCTGCAACTGGCCTGGTTCGGCACCGTGGTGCTGGTGCTGTCGCACCCGCAGTTGCAAACGGCATTCAAGCGCTTCAGCGTGTGGATCGACCGGGTATGCGGCGCCGCCATGGCCTTGCTGGGCCTGAAGGTGCTCAGCACCTTGCGTTGAGCGCCATGAACCTTGCGCCGTGGCTGCTGCAGGCTTGGATCGCCATGGTGGTGGCGCTGTGCATCGACCAGTGGATAGGCGAGCCGCCGCCGCGCTGGCACCCGGTGGTGTGGATGGGGCGTTATCTGAATTGGGCTGGGAAATGGTTGCAGCGCAGGGTAAAGCAGACGCACCCTCTCTCCCCCATCCCCTCCCCCGCGCAGGGGGGAGGGGAGTGTTGTTCCGATCAGCAAAAAAATCCTGATGCAGAAAAACCGCTCCATCCCTTCTCTGACAGCAAAAATCTGCAAGCACATACATGCAGTGACAGCCAGCCAGATACCTCAAATAGTCTGCCTTCTTACTCCCCTCTCCCCCCCGCGGGAGAGGGGTTGGGGGAGAGGGGGCAACACACCCCATCCCGCGACCTTGCTTCTTTCTGGCGCGGTGCCGCTGCCTGGTGGCTGGGCGCAATCGCCATCACTGCCGCAGCCTGCGCTGCACAGTGGCTGCTCTGGCAACTGCCTTGGGGCTGGACGGCATTGGCCTTGGGCGTACTGCTCAAACCGTTGCTCGCCTGGCGCATGCTGGCCGACGAAGTGCTGGCGGTGGAGCAGCAACTGGAGCAATCTTTACCACAAGGGCAACAGCAACTGGCGCGCATCGTCAGCCGCGATACCAGTGTGCTCGATGCCACCCAGGTGCGCGAAAGCGCCATCGAAAGCCTGGCCGAAAATCTCAACGATTCGGTAATGGCCCCGCTATTCTGGTTTGTGTTGCTCGGCCTGCCGGGCGCGGCCTTGTACCGCTACGCCGACACAGCCGATTCGATGTGGGGTTACCGCGGCAGCTACCGCGGACAGCATTGGGAATGGGCGGGCAAGTGGGCCGCTCGCGCTGACGATGTGCTGGCATGGCTGCCCGCACGCTTCACCGCCATGGTGTTGATGCTGGGCAGCGGCTTTTCTCTCGTTGCACAACTGCCGGCACAGGCAAGCCTCACGCCTTCGCCCAACAGCGGCTGGCCC
>JAUNUE010000165.1 GCA_030538335.1 Allobrachymonas sp.
GCTGGCTGTAGACGATGGCGGCGCGGTCGGGGCGCTTGCCGCCGATGTCGCCGGACGTGTAGGCATCGTCGCTGCGGATTTTTCGATCAGCCGTGTAGCGGTTGATCATGCTGTCCATATTGCCTGCCGTTACGCCCCAAAAGAGATTGGGTTTGCCCAGCGCCTTGAAAGGTTCGGCGCTTTGCCAGTCGGGCTGCGCGATGATGCCGACGCGAAAGCCTTGTGCCTCCAGTACGCGGCCGATCACGGCCATGCCAAAGCTGGGGTGGTCCACATAGGCATCACCCGTGACGATGATGATGTCGCAACTGTCCCAGCCCAGCGCCTCCATTTCGGCGCGGCTCATGGGCAAAAAAGGCGCGGTGCCAAAACGTTTGGCCCAGAACGGCTTGTACGACGTCAAAGACTTGGCAGCACGCGAAGGCGGGAGCGCAGACGGGGAAAGGGCAGCAGTTTGCAAGGGGAACTTCGGAGCGTTGCGATCAAACCGCAGACAGTAACCCAATTCCAGGCAAACCGTAAGTCCCTACACGCAAGCAGGATATAGGCGTTTCAGGCCCCGTCCCAGCGGCGCAGCACCAGGCTGGCGTTGGTGCCGCCAAACCCAAAGCTGTTGGACAACACCTGGCGCAAATCGGCATCGCGCGTTTGGGTCACCAAGGGCAAATCACCCACGGCAGGATCGGGCGTTTCGACATTGACCGAGCCGGCGATAAAACCCTTTTGCAGCATCAGCAGGCAATAGATGGCTTCTTGCACGCCGGTAGCACCCAATGAATGCCCGGTCAGCGATTTGGTTGACGAAAACGGTGGCACCTTGTCGCCAAATACCGTGCGCATGGCGTTCAACTCGGGCACATCACCCACCGGCGTGGAAGTGCCGTGCGTGTTGATGTAGTCAATGGGGGCATCCAGCCCTTCAATGGCCTGGCGCATGCACGAAACCGCACCCGTACCCGAAGGCGCTACCATGTCTTCGCCATCACTGGTGGCGCCAAAACCGACCACTTCAGCCAGAATGTGGGCGCCACGCGCCTGGGCGTGCTCCAGCGACTCCAGCACCACAGCGCCGCCACCGCCGGCAATCACAAAGCCATCGCGGTCGGCATCGTAGGCTCGCGAAGCTTTTTCTGGCTGGTCGTTGCGTTTGGCCGACATGGCGCCCATGCCGTCAAACAGCATCGCCATGCCCCAGCTCAGCTCTTCACCACCACCGGCAAACATCACGTCCTGCATGCCCCAGGCGATCTGCTGTGCAGCCACACCAATGCAATGCGCCGACGTGCTGCAGGCCGAAGTAATCGAGTAGTTGATGCCCTTGATGGCAAAGTGAGTGGACAGGCAGGCCGAGACGGTAGAACTCATGCAGCGTGTGACCTGGTACGGCCCCACACGGCGGATGCCCTTGCTGCGCAGCGTATCGGCGGCCTCGATCTGGTTGGCAGGCGAGCCGCCACCAGAACCCATGATCAGACCTGTACGTGGGTGCGATACTTGCTCAGGCTTCAAGCCGGATTGGGCAATGGCATCGCGCAAGGCAATATGCGCATACGCGGCGGCATCGCCCATGAAGCGCAACTGCTTGCGGTCGAGCTGCGCTTCGAGGTCAATTTCAGGGATGCCCGCGATCTGGCTGCGCAAACCCATCTCGGCAAACGAGGGCATGGCGCGGATGCCGGAACGACCTTCGCGCAGCGATGTCTCTACGCTGTCCAGGTCGTTGCCGATGCACGAAACAATACCTGCACCTGTAACCACCACACGCCGCTTCATCCCTTTTCCCCCTCAGCCAAAGCCTGGCCATTGGACAAGAACAGACCGACACGCAAATCACTCGCTGTGTAAATTTCCTTGCCATCCGCCAGCAAGCGCGCGTCACCAATCGCCATATTGAGTTTGCGTTTTATCACGCGCTTGATATCAATTTCATAACGCACCAATTTGGTGTCAGGCCCAATCTCGCCGGTAAATTTGACCTCGCCTGCCCCCAACGCGCGCCCACGTCCCGGCAGGCGCAGCCACGTCAGGTAAAAACCAATCAGTTGCCACATGGCATCCAGCCCCAGGCAGCCGGGCATGACCGGATCACCCTGGAAATGGCAGGCAAAAAACCACAGGTCAGGCTTCACGTCCAGTTCGGCCTCGATCCGGCCCAAGCCATGCGCACCGCCATCGGCGTCTATATGCGTGACGCGGTCAAACATCAGCATGGGCGGCAAGGGCAAGCGGCCACTGTCGGGACCAAACAGGCGCCCCTCACCGGAGGCAATAAGTTGTTCGTAGGAAAATGATTCAGCCATAGTGGGCCGATTATGCCCGATGCGTAGTGGTTCAAACGTGCGCCACCGTGGCCGAGCCTTACCGATTTACGCCACCATCGACGCAGTAAATCACTGCAGATGCGTACAAATAGGTGTGGATTTTTACAGAACCGCAGTTTTTAACGGCTATTCCTGCACAAAAGGAAAACGCGCACGGATGGAGGCTTCGATGCCCTGGGCGTCCAGCCCTTGCAATTGCATCAGCTTGACCGGATCGCCATGCTCGATGAACACATCGGGCAGGCCCAGTTGCAGCACGGGCATGACGCGTTGACGGGCTTGCAACAACTCCAGCACCGCGCTGCCAGCGCCGCCCATGATGCACCCGTCCTCTACGGTCACCAGAGCATCGTGGCTATCGGCTATTTGTACCACCAGCGCCTCATCCAGCGGCTTGGCCCAGCGCATGTTCACCACGGTGGCATCCAGTGCTTCTGCGGCCTCCAGTGCAGGGTACAGCAATCCACCAAACGCCAGAATGGCCAGCCTGGAGCGGTGGCTGCCCGCGGCCTGGCTGCTCTCGCGGCGGATTTCCCCTTTACCAAAAGGCAGGGGTTCCAGATCAGTGCCCGGTTGTTTGCCTACGCCCGCACCACGTGGATAGCGCACCGTCACCGGCCCGTCTTGCGCATAAGCCGTGCTGAGCAACTGGCGGCATTCAGCCTCATCGGCAGGGCAAGCCACCGCCATATTCGGAATGCACCGCGTAAAGGCAATATCGTAGTTGCCGGCATGCGTGGCGCCATCGGCACCGACCAGCCCCGCGCGATCGAGCGCAAACACCACGGGCAGGTTCTGCAATGCCACATCGTGGATTTGCTGGTCATACGCACGCTGCAAAAAGGTGGAATAAATAGCCACCACGGGCTTCAAACCCTCACACGCCAAACCCGCAGCAAACGTCACGGCATGCTGCTCGGCAATGCCCACGTCAAAATAGCGGTCAGGAAAACGGCGATGAAACTCGACCATGCCCGAACCCTCACGCATGGCCGGCGTAATGCCAACCAACCGCTGGTCACGCTCGGCCATATCGCACAGCCACTGGCCAAACACCTGGGTGAATGTGGTTTTGGGTGGCGTGGCAGGTGCCTGCAAACCCACAGCCGGGTCGAACTTGCCCGGCCCATGGTAGGCGATGGGATCTGCCTCGGCCAGCTTGTAGCCTTGCCCCTTGCGCGTGACCACATGCAGGAACTGCGGGCCTTTCAACTGGCGCATGTTTTCCAAGGCCGGAATCAATGCGTTCAAATCGTGCCCATCAATGGGGCCAATGTAGTTGAAGCCGAACTTTTCAAACAACGTAGCAGGCAAGACCATGCCCTTGGCCTGTTCTTCCAGCCGCTTGGCAAACTCCAGCAGCGGTGGTACGCCTTTGAGAACGCTCTTGCCCATATCCCGCGCCTTGGCGTAAAACTGCCCGCTCATCAGGTGCGCGAGATAGCGGTTGAGCGCCCCTACCGGCGGGCTGATGCTCATGTCGTTGTCGTTGAGGATGACGAGCAGACGCAGATCCTGCTCCACACCCGCGTTGTTGAGCGCCTCGAATGCCATGCCGGCCGTCATGGCACCGTCGCCAATCACGGCGATGCAATGGTGATCCTTGCCTTGCTGGCGTGCCGCCACTGCCATGCCCAGCGCGGCAGAAATGCTGGTGGAAGAATGCGCCGTGCCAAAGGCATCGTACGCGCTTTCTTCCCGACGGGGAAAACCGCTGATGCCGCCCAGTTGCCGCAAGGTGGCCATGCGTTCACGGCGACCCGTGAGTATCTTGTGCGCGTAAGTCTGGTGCCCCACATCCCAGACAATGCGGTCTTGCGGCGTGTTGAACACATAGTGCAAGGCCACGGTGAGTTCGACCGTGCCCAGGTTGGAACTGAGGTGACCGCCGGTTTTGGCGACACTTTCGAGCAAATAACTGCGCAGCGCATCGGCCAGCGGCTGCAATTGCGCACGTGGCAATTGGCGCAAATCCTGCGGGTTGCGGATGTTCTCAAGCGAAACGGGCATGCTTGTTTCCGGGCTGCTACCGGGTACAGACGATAAAAAATCAGATGATACTTCCGAATGCATGCTGGTACACCGATAACCACAACCACGTTGGTAAATTCAAAAAAAAAGCGCCTCCGGTTGGAGGCGCTTTTTCTTGCTGTAATAGCCTGACAATGTCCTACTTTCACACGGGAATCCGCACTATCATCGG
>JAUNUE010000166.1 GCA_030538335.1 Allobrachymonas sp.
CAGCGCGCAACACCAGCGCTTCAGGGCGTACCTGTTGCTGCAGGCGCTCGGGCTCGCCGTGGGGCAAAGGCCCCAGCCCCAGCGGCGCAAGCCACTGCTGCGACCATGCCAGAAACAGCAGGTTCGCCACCACCACCAACGCCAGCAACCAACGCAGCATAGTCAAACGCCTTTTATCTCATCGGCTCCGATTGTGCCACCGCCCCATTGCCCCCACGCAGCGGGCGCACACTCACCTCTTCGCTGCGCACCTCGCGTATGGCCGCACCCGTATGGATGCGCAAGGCGCCCTGCGCGTTCACGCCCTGCGCCACGCCCCGGCTGCCGTCTGACAGCCACACGGGTTGACCCGCCAGCGCATCGCGTTCGGCAAAGCGCGCCTGCCACGGGGCAAAGCCGGTGTGCAAAAACTGCTGCAGCGCATGCACGAGCGGCGGCGCGATCTGGTGCAGCACCTCGGGTGCTGTCACTTGCGGCGCAAATTCCTGCACCCAGGCAGGCGGCAGCACCTGCGCCTGGCCTTGGGTGGCGGCGGGCAAAGGCGGGGGCGGAGCGATGTTGATGCCGGTGCCGATCACGGCGTAGCTGTGGCCGCCCTGCGTGCTGATTTCCACCAGCACGCCCGCCAGCTTGCGTTGGGCAAACCACAGGTCGTTGGGCCACTTTACGCGCAGGCCGTGCTGGTCACGCGGATCGAGTGCCTGCGCCACCGCACACCCCACCACCACCGACAGGCCCGACAGATCGGCCCGTGGCGGCAGCGGCACGCCAATCGAAAATGTCAACGCCTCGCCCACAGGCTGGTTGCTGTGCCAGGTGCGCCCCATGCGGCCGCGGCCCGCGGTCTGGCGCTCGGTAACCACCAACATCGGGGCCAGCAAACCCTCGCGGGCGCGCTCCATCAAGAGCGTATTGGTCGATGCGGTTTCTGCCAGCACTTCCACGGCCATGCCAGGCCAGAACGGCTGCAGGTTGTGTGCGATGGCGCTGGCAGGCCAGTCGAGTTGACAAGGGTTCACGCGTGGTTTTCCAGATGCGCAGCGGCAGGCATTTTGTGCCGTGGAACTGGCACTTTATGCACAACCGTGAAAGAATGTGATAACTTATATAAATAGAAGGCCTGCTGGCAGGCCACTCTTCGCCTGCAACGCAAGCCCTGCATTGTAAGAAGCCGCCACCACAAAACATACCACCATGAGCAAAGCATTGGTCATTGCCGAAAAGCCATCGGTCGCGCAGGACATCGTGCGGGCGCTGACCCCTGTAGTCGGCAAATTCGACAAGCACGACGAGCATTTCGAGAACGAGCGCTACATCGTCACCAGCGCCGTGGGCCACCTGGTCGAAATCCAGGCACCCGAGCAGTACGAAGTCAAGCGCGGCAAATGGAGCTTTGCGCACCTGCCGGTGATTCCGCCGCATTTTGACCTGAAGCCGGTAGACAAAACCAAAACGCGCCTCAACGCCGTGGTCAAACAGGCCAAGCGCAAGGACGTGAGCGAACTCATCAACGCCTGCGACGCGGGGCGCGAAGGCGAGCTGATCTTCCGCCTGATCGAGCAGTATGCAGGCGGCAGCAAACCGCTGGGCAAGCCGGTGAAGCGACTCTGGCTGCAGAGCATGACGCCGCAGGCCATCCGCGACGGTTTCGACAGCCTGCGCAGCGATGCGCAAATGCAGGGCTTGGCCGACGCTGCCCGCAGCCGCAGCGAGGCCGACTGGCTGGTGGGCATCAACGGCACGCGCGCCATGACGGCGTTCAACTCGCGCGATGGCGGCTTCTTCCTCACCACGGTGGGCCGGGTGCAAACGCCCACGCTGGCGATTGTGGTCGAGCGCGAAGAGCAGATCCGCAAATTCATCAGCCGCGATTACTGGGAGGTGCATGCCAGCTTCTTGGCCGAAGCCGGCGAATACCCCGGCAAGTGGTTTGACCCCCAATGGAAAAAAGACGCGGCCGACGCCGAAAAAAAAGCCGACCGCCTCTGGAACGAGCAGCAGGCGCGCGAAATTGCCGCTGCCGTCAAGGGCAAGGCCGCCACCGTTACCGAAGAAAGCAAACCCACCACGCAGGCCAGCCCGCTGCTGTTTGACCTGACCAGCTTGCAACGTGAGGCCAACGGGCGCTTTGGTTTTTCGGCCAAAACCACGCTGGCGCTGGCGCAAAGCCTGTACGAACGGCACAAGGCACTCACCTACCCGCGTACCGATTCGCGTTACCTGCCGCAAGACTACTTGCCCGTGGCGCAGCAAACCTTTGCCATGCTGGCGGGCAGCGGCATGCGGCATCTCGCGCCCTACGCGCAAACCGCCATCGACAAGGGCTACATCAAGCCCACGCGGCGCGTGTTTGACAACAGCAAGGTGAGCGACCACTTTGCCATCATCCCCACACTGCAGGCGCCTTCGGGCTTGAGCGAGGCCGAGCAGAAGCTGTACGACCTGGTGGTGCGCCGCTTCATGGCGGTGTTCTACCCGAGTGCCGAGTTTCTGGTCACCACTCGTATTTCTATCGTTTCTGCCCCCACGCTTCCTGCTGCGCATGGTTCGCTGCCCCCCGAGGGGGCTGACCCGAGCTTGGGGCGGCCCGACGCTCGGGTCGGCCTGAGCCACCACTTCAAAAGCGAAGGCAAGGTGCTGGTCAACCCCGGCTGGATGGCGATTTATGGCAAAGAGGCCCAAACCGATCAAGATGACGACAAAGACGGCAAAACGCTGGTGCCCGTCAAGCAAGGCGAGATGGTGCGCACCGAGCACGCCGAGGCCAAGGGCCTGAAAACCCGCCCCCCTGCACGCTACAGCGAAGCGACGCTGCTCGGTGCGATGGAAGGCGCGGGCAAATGGATTGAAGACGACGAGCTGCGTGAGGCCATGCAGGAAAAGGGCCTGGGCACGCCCGCCACGCGCGCGGCCATCATCGAAGGGCTGCTCACCGAAAAATACCTGCTGCGCGATGGCCGAGAAATGATTCCCACGGCCAAGGCCTTCCAGTTGATGACATTGCTGCGCGGCCTGCAGGTCGAAGACCTGAGCAAGCCCCAACTCACGGGCGACTGGGAATACAAGCTCGCGCAAATCGAGCAAGGCAAGCTCAGCCGCGATGCCTTCATGCGCGACATTGCCGCCATGACCGAACGCATCGTCAAGAAAGCCAAGGAATACGACCGCGACACCGTGCCCGGCGACTACGCCACGTTGACCACGCCGTGCCCCACCTGCGGCGGCGTGGTGAAGGAGAACTACCGCCGGTATGCGTGTACGGGTCAGGCTGGAACCCTCGCCCCTGGCGGGAGAGGGCCGGGAGAGGGGGAAGGGTCACCCGGCTGCGGCTTCTCGATCAGCAAAACCCCTGGTGGCCGCACCTTTGACGTGGCCGAAGTGGAGCAACTGCTGCGCGACCGGCGCATCGGCCCGCTCGAAGGCTTTCGCAGCAAAGCGGGCTGGCCGTTCACCGCCGAGCTGCAGATCGTCAAAGACGAAGAAACGCAAAACCACAAGCTCGAATTTGACTTTGGCGACAAGGGCGATGCCGATACCGGCGAACTGGCCGACTTTACGCACGCACAAACGCTGGGCACCTGCCCGGCCTGCGGCGCGCGCGTAGTCGAACACGGCAGCAACTACGTCTGCGAAAAAGCCGTGCCCACCGTGGCGCAAGCCAAACCCACCTGCACCTTCAAAACCGGCACCATCATCCTGCAGCAGCCGGTTGACCATGCACAGTTGGGCAAATTGCTCGAAACCGGCAAAACCGACCTGCTGGATAAATTCATCTCCAACAAAACCCGCCGCCCGTTCAAGGCTTACTTGATATGGGACGAAAAAGCAGGCAAGGTCGCATTTGCGTTTGAACCCCGCGCAGGCGGGCGCGGCGGCAGCCGCGCAAGTGCATCAACAGGCGCAGCCGAGACCTCTGCAGGCGCAAGCCCTGCCACCAAAACGCCCGTCAAAAAAGCCGCTTCCACCACCAAAAAGGCCAAACCCGCCAGCGCCGCAAAAACGGCAAAAGCGGCGGCCAGCAAAGACAAAACCCCACGCGCAGGCAACCTGAAGCCCAGTGCCGAACTCGCCGCCATCATCGGCCCCGGCCCCTTTGGCCGCGGCGAAGTGATGAAATTGCTGTGGGACTACATCAAGGCCCAAAACCTGCAAGACCCCAAGGACAAGCGCACCATCGTGGCCGATGCCAAACTGCGGCCTGTGTTGGGGGCTGACAGTGTGGGGATGTTCAAGCTGGCGGGCATTGTGGGCAAGCATCTCTCTTGAAAATAGCTGCACAGCCCGTTCGCTGAATTTTCAAAACCTCTTCCCGGTTCGATAACCTCGCTCTTCGATACCCGCCCTGAGGTGATCGAGGGGCCTCAAAGCCTGCTCACGATTTCCGCGTGAGGGAGGCGCGTTGTTTTTCAAAAAGCTGCGAACCTTGTGCGTAAACCGAAAGGCGCACGCCCACTGCGCCAAACCCTTGCGTCATTGCGAGCCGCCGCAGGCGGCGTGGCAATCTGCTTGTTT
>JAUNUE010000167.1 GCA_030538335.1 Allobrachymonas sp.
CGCGTCACGGCAAGCGGCTCAAACGCATCACCGAACCCGGTCAGCACATTCTGCAGAGTATCGAAATCATCCAACGTGAAGTCGCCAACCTCAAGCGCATTGGCGAACAATTCAGCAAGCAGGACAGCGGCACGCTCAGCATTGCCGCGACGCACACCGAGGCGCGCTATGTGCTGCCCGAAAAAGTCGCACTATTGCGCACGCGCTATCCCAAGGTGCACATCAGCATGCACCAGGGCACGCCCGAACAGGTGGCGCAGATGTTGCTGGAGGAATCAGCAGCCATTGGTCTGGCCACCGAATCGCTGGCCGATTACCCTGATCTTGTCACCCTGCCCTGCTACGACTGGCAGCACGTACTGGCGCTGCCGCAAGACCATGCGCTGGCACGGCAGGAACTGATCGCGCTGGAAGATCTGGCTACCGTTCCTCTCATCACCTACCACCCATCTTTTACCGGGCGCACCAAGGTCGACAACGCTTTTGCGCAACGCCGCCTGCAACCCCATGTGGTGCTCGAAGCCATGGATTCCGACGTTATCACCACCTACGTTGCGCACGGCTTGGGCGTGGGCATCGTCGCCGAAATGGCCATGCAGGATGCGCCCTCCGGCCTCGTTTCACGGCCACTGGGCCACCTGTTCGGCAGCAACGTTACCCGTGTAGCCTTCAAACGCGGCGTGTTCATGCGCAATTTTGTCTATGACTTTGCTGAACTGCTGAGCGAGCGACTGCCACGTGCGTTGGTGATGAAGGCGATGTCGGGTGAGTACGAAGACTACGGGCTTTAACGTCCCCATTCGGCAGAATTTCCTTTGGAGGTTCTTCCCTACGGCGTTGTTTTTAAAACCATTATTGCAATAGCGCCCGTTTCAAAAACCCGTCATCGCGAGCCGCCACAGGCGGCGTGGCGATCTGTTGCTTGTGTTCAACAAAGATTGCCACGTCGCGCCATGCGCTCCTCGCAATGACACTGTTTTTTAAAAGGGAGAGCAGGCGTTGATGATTGGGTTGAAGGCGCGGTTTTGAGGGGTTGAGCAGACCACTCACAAGCAAGCGCATAGGTAACAACATCCTTGCGCTTTTTGGGCACGGCTATTCCCTTCTTGTTTTGTCGGAAATAAAAACACCCCAGGCATCATTCCTATACCATTTATATAATATATATATTGGCAAATCAAATGGAGGATGGTATGGCAAGCAATGCAGGTAGCTTAGACGCCTCATGCGCATCATTGCCGGGGCGGCGCTGGGGCGGCCTTCGGTTTCATCAACTGATGGGTGATATCAGCCTGTTTGGCCTGCGCCCCATCTACAAACTGCCCGGCATCAACACCTGCCGGACGAAATGGTTTTTCACCCTGCCTGCCACACAGGCGGCATTCGTTTTCACCCTTTTCTTTTCTTGAAGGATTCATCCATGCTGCGTTTTGACATTCCCCCCGTTTTTGCCCACGTCATCCGCTGGGAGGCGTTTCTGGTTTTCATCCTGTGCCTGCTGGCCCTGTTCGTCAGCCCCTGGTTCCTGCTGATCCTGCCTTTGCAGGGGCTGGTCAAGGGCTTTATCGGCCACCACAAATGTCCTTCGCACCTGATGTGGAAAAAGCTGTTTGTCTCCATGGGTTGGCAAGGCAAGAAAGAAAATGTGGGCGCCAAGATGTTTGCCGGCAAATTGCTGTTTCTTGCCAGCACGGTAGCGCTGACCTTTTTCTTCTTTGGCAAAGACCAATGGCGAATTCCTGCCACGGTGCTGCTGGTGTTCTCCTTTCTGGAATGGGCGTTTGCCTTCTGTGCCGCGTGCTCGGTCTACAACGCCTGGTACCGCTACTTTCCGCCCAAAAGCGCCTGAGCCGGTTTAAACGCTGCCCTGCAGGGCATGTGCGCCGCATGCGGTACACTTGACCCTGCGCACTACTGGCGATAGGTTGTTCTGCCCTTGCTGCAGCGGCAACTGACGTGGATCTGGCCTGTGGCGTTTTGTTACGGCCTCTACCACGGGGAAATGCGCCGCATCTCCGATTGCGGATCTGCGTGAGCCGTTCGCCTGGGCAGCCTTGCCACAGATAATGCGCAAGGGTCAACCTTTTGACGAAAGACTGCCATGTTCAACCGTTCTACACACACCATTGCCGCTACCGATTCCGAACTCTGGGCTGCCATCCAGGCTGAGCACCAGCGCCAGGAAGACCATATCGAACTCATCGCCAGCGAAAACTACGCTTCGCCTGCCGTGCTTGAAGCTGCAGGCACCCAGCTCACCAACAAATACGCCGAAGGCTACCCCGGTCGCCGCTACTACGGTGGTTGCGAGCATGTGGATGTGGCCGAGCAACTCGCCATCGACCGCGTAAAGCAACTGTTTGGTGCCGAAGCCGCCAACGTGCAGCCGCATTGCGGCGCATCGGCCAACATCGCGGCTTTCATGGCCTTTTTGAAGCCCGGCGACACCATCATGGGCATGAGTCTGGCCGAAGGTGGCCACCTCACACACGGCATGTCGCTGAACATGAGTGGCAAATGGTTCAACGTGGTGAGCTATGGTCTGGATGCCAAAGAAGCCATCGACTACGAAGCGATGGAGAAAAAAGCACATGAAACCAGGCCCAAACTGATCATCGCGGGCGCTTCCGCCTATTCGCTCGAAATTGACTTTGCCCGTTTTGCCAAGGTTGCCAAAGACGTGGGTGCGATCTTCATGGTCGACATGGCGCACTACGCCGGCCTGATTGCCGGTGGTGTCTACCCCAACCCGGTGCCGCACGCCGACGTGGTGACCAGCACCACACACAAGAGTTTGCGCGGCCCACGCTCGGGCTTCATCCTCATGAAAGCCGAGCACGAAAAAGCCATCAACAGCGCCGTGTTCCCCGGCCTGCAAGGCGGCCCGCTGATGCACATCATCGCAGCCAAAGCCATTGCCTTTAAAGAGGCGCTGCAACCCGAGTTCAAGCAATACGCGACTCAAGTGAAAAAGAACGCTGCTGTGGTGGCCGAAACGCTGACCCAACGCGGCCTGCGCATCGTCAGCGGTGGCACGCAAAGCCACGTCATGCTGGTGGATTTGCGCGCCAAAGGCATTACGGGTAAAGAAGCGGAAGCCGTGCTGGGCAGTGCCCACATGACGATCAACAAGAACGCCATCCCCAACGACCCCGAAAAGCCCATGGTTACGAGCGGCGTGCGCATCGGCACCCCGGCCATGACCACGCGCGGTTTCAAGGAAGAAGAAGCCCGCACCACCGCCAACCTGGTGGCCGACGTGCTCGACAACCCGCGTGACGAAGCCAACCTGGCTGCTGTGCGCGAAAAGGTGGCAGCGTTGAACAAGCGCTTCCCGGTGTACAGCTAAATCCTGAAAAGGCGGACAGCAATGTCCGCCTTTTTGTTTCAGGTCAAGCTAACAGCACCATGAAATGCCCTTTTTGCGGTCACCTAGAAACCCAGGTGGTGGAAACGCGCGTCTCAGAAGACAACGACACCATCCGCCGCCGGCGCAAATGCGGCAGTTGCGACAAGCGCTTTACCACTTACGAACGTGCTGAGGTCAACTTCCCTGCCATCATCAAGAAAGATGGTCGCCGCGTGGAGTACGACCGCCGCAAGCTCCAGGCATCGTTCAACCTCGCCCTGCGCAAGCGCCACGTGAGCATCGAGCAGGTGGATACAGCCATTGCGCAGATCGAGGAAAAACTGCTGACCTCGGGCGAGCGCGAACTGCCCAGCAGCCGCATGGGTGAATTGGTGATGCGTGAACTCAAAAAGCTCGACAAAGTGGCCTATATCCGCTTTGCCAGCGTGTACCGCAGTTTTGAAGATGTGGATGAGTTCAAGGCGCTGGTCGATGAGGTCAAACGCTGACTTTTATTGGCGGCCCGTGGAGCCATAGCCACCGCCCCCCCGTTCGCTGCCTTGGGCAAACTCTTCCACCACGCGGAACTGTGCCTGCACCACCGGCACGATCACCATCTGCGCAATCCGCTCCAGCGGCTGCAGCGTAAACGCGGTGCTGCTGCGGTTCCAGGCGCTGACCATCAGCTCGCCCTGGTAATCGCTGTCGATCAAACCTACCAGGTTGCCCAGCACAATGCCATGCTTGTGCCCCAGGCCGGAGCGCGGCAGCAGCAAAGCCGCATAAGCCGGATCGCGCACATACACGGCCATGCCGGTAGGTACCAGTTGCCAGGCGTTGGGTTGCAGCTCCAGCGGCTCGGTAATGCAGGCCCGCAAATCCAGCCCTGCGCTGCCGGGCGTGGCATACGTGGGCATGTGCTGGCGGATACGCTCATCCAGAATTTTCAGCTCAAGTTCCATGGCACTTCTCCTGCAAAAACATCAACGCCACAAACAACAAAGCCAGTGCGGTGAGGCACTGGCTTTGTTTTGACTGGAGCGGGAAACGAGGCTCGAACTCGCGACCTCAACCTTGGCAAGGTTGCGCTC
>JAUNUE010000168.1 GCA_030538335.1 Allobrachymonas sp.
CTGGCGGCCCGAGCGGCCGCGCAACTGGTTGTCGATGCGGCGGCTTTCGTGCCGTTCGGTGGCGATGATGCGCAAGCCGCCCAGCGCCGTGACCTTGTCGTGGTCGGCCTGCCAGTTGTCGCGCAAGTCCTGAATGCGGCGGGCCTTGGTGTCTTCGTCGAGTTCTTCGTTGGCTTCGATGGCCGCCACCATTTTCTGGAGGTTGCCGCCCAGCACGATGTCGGTACCGCGGCCTGCCATATTGGTGGCGATGGTAATCATCTGCGGGCGACCTGCTTGCGCCACGATGTCGGCCTCGCGGGCGTGCTGTTTGGCGTTCAACACCTGGTGCGGCAGCTTGGCCTGCTGCAGCAGCTTGGAGATGACCTCGGAGTTCTCGATTGACGTGGTGCCCACCAGCACCGGCTGGCCGCGCTCGTAGCATTCGCGGATGTCGTCGATGGCGGCCTTGTATTTTTCGGGCGTGGTCTTGTAGACCCGGTCAAGCTGGTCTTCGCGGCGGCTCGGCCTGTTGGGCGGGATGACGACGGTTTCGAGGTTGTAGATTTCCTGGAACTCGTAGGCCTCGGTGTCGGCGGTGCCGGTCATGCCTGCAAGCTTGTTGTACAGGCGGAAATAGTTCTGGAAGGTGATGGTCGCCATCGTGAGGTTTTCGGCCTTGATGGGCACGCCTTCTTTGGCTTCTACCGCCTGGTGCAGGCCGTCGCTCCAGCGGCGGCCACTCATCAGGCGGCCCGTGAAGTCGTCCACGATCACGATCTCGGGGCCATCTTCGCCTGGTTGCACCACGTAATGCTGGTCGAGGTGGTACAGGTTGTGCGCACGCAGCGCCGCGTACAGATGGTGCATGAGCACGATGTTGGCCGAGTCGTACAGCGACGCGCCCTCGGGCAACAGCCCCATCTTGTTGAGGATGGCTTCGGCGTTTTCGTGGCCGCGTTCGGTCAGATAAACTTGGTGCGCTTTTTCATCGACGGTGAAGTCGCCGGGCTTGGTCACGCCTTCGCCGGTGATGGGGTTTTCTTCTCCCTCCTGGCGCGAGAGCATGGGCGCGACGCGGTTCATGGCCTCGTACAGATCGGTCTGGTCTTCTGACTGGCCGCTGATGATGAGCGGCGTGCGCGCCTCGTCGATCAAAATCGAATCCACCTCGTCCACAATCGCGTAGTTCAGCGGGCGCTGCACGCGCTCGGCCGAGTCGTAGACCATGTTGTCGCGCAGGTAGTCAAAACCGAATTCGTTGTTGGTGCCGTAGGTGATGTCGGCGTTGTAGGCGGCCTGCTTTTCTTCGCGCTGCATGTCGGGCAGGTTCACACCCACGGTCAGGCCGAGAAAGTTGTAGAGCACGCCCATCCACTGCGCATCGCGGCTGGCGAGGTAGTCGTTGACCGTGACCACATGCACGCCCTGGCCGGGCAGGGCGTTGAGGTACACCGCCAGCGTGGCCGTGAGCGTCTTGCCCTCGCCCGTGCGCATTTCGGCAATCTTGCCTTCGTGCAGCGCCTGTGCACCCACCATCTGCACATCGAAATGGCGCATTTTCATCACGCGGCGGCTGCCCTCGCGCACCAGCGCAAAAGCCTCGGGTAGCAGGCTGTCGAGCGTGGCACCGTCGGCCAGGCGCTTGCGGAAGTCAGCGGTTTTGGCCGGAAAGTCGGCATCGGCCAGTTGCTCGAACTGCTGCTCCAGGCCATTGATCTGCGCCACCACCTTGCGGTAACGCGAAAGAAGACGTTCGTTGCGGCTGCCGAATATTTTTGTCAGGAATGAGGCCATGCAATTACCGCTGCTTGCCGAAAGAGAGTCTTTGGCGGGCGGCCCTGTAGGAAAGTGAAAATACCCAAATGGGGCTGGTCGTACGGGTTACAAGCACTTCAAAGGGCTCAACAAACCGCAAAATCAGCCTAACGGCACATTCTAACTGCTGCTTTACAGGGTTTGTGCGCACCCTGAACAGACAGGCGTGCTGGAGGCGCGGTCTGTGCATAATGCCCGCATGCAGCGCCGCCACCACCAACCCTTCACTCTGGAAGAGGCCGCCCACGAAGCGCCAGTGCTGGGCCGCCTGATGCAGCAGGCCGAAGCCTCGCGCGCCTGCGCCGACTGCATAGCCCCGCTGGTGCCACCTGCGTTACGTGCCCAGATCAGCTACGGCGGCATTGACGAAAACGGCCAGTGGTGCGTGCTGGTGCCGCACCATGCGGCGGCGGCCAAGCTGCGCCAATTGCTGCCGCGCTGGCTAGAGCGCCTGCAACAGCAGGGGTTTGCGGTGCAGGGGATACGGTTGAAGCAGCAGGTGATGGATAGTGCAGCAAGGTAATGTCCGTTGGGTTCTACGCGGCTACATGGGCCGTTTGCAGCAGATTGCCGCGTCGCGCTTTTGCGCTCCTCGCAATGACGCTGGTTTTTAAAACGGTTATCGTCACCACCCCAAGCAAAGCCTTGTCATCGCGAGCCGCCACGGGCGGCGTGGCGATCTGTGTCAACCCGGCGTCCACCCAAAAGGGCCGCTTGCGCGGCCCCTGCTTCCGTTCCGCAGATTGGTGGTGAGCGGGAGCGAACCCCAACAAAAACAACTGCCATTGTCACGGTGGTTGCATACACCAATGGTTGTCGTTGGGGTTCATTGCATTCACCCCAAGCTACGTGGCTATTAAAACGGTCGGTTATCGGTGTTGGGATGGGAAGCTGCACATTCTGTGTGCGCCATTTGGGAGATTTTGGTCACCGGCATCTTGGATGCTCTCGCCGCAGGATGCACGCAGCGCCCAAACCGTGTCATTGCGAGGAGCGCAAAGCGCGACGCGGCAATTTTGTGGCATGGCCGAAAAACAAGCAGATTGCCACGCCGCCTGCGGCGGCTCGCAATGACGCAGGAGCTTGGCGCAGGAGTAGGGCGGGCACTTGTGCCCGCCCTACCTGGATCCGGCCATGTACGGATCACCCGGATGCTGCCAATACCGCCTGCGGTCAATGCGCTCGCAGTACAGCGTGTTGTCATCTGATCGCCACCAGGCCGCGCCGCAGGCTTCGCTGACATGCACGGCTACACCATGTTGTTGCAGGCGCTGCACCACCGAGGGGTGCGGGTGCTGGTAGCGGTTGGCATAACCTTGCTGCACCAGCGCCAGCCGCGGTTGCACGGCGGCCAGCCACTCGGCGCTGGTCGAGGTCTTGCTGCCGTGGTGCCCGGCCAGCAGCACATCGGCCTGCAGTGAAACCCCGGCTTCGGCCAGACGCGCGAGGATGGCGCTTTCTTGCGCTACCTCCACATCGCCCGGCAGCAAGGCGCTGCGCTTGCCATTGCTGATGTGCAGCACGCAACTCAGGCTGTTGGAGACCTTGTCGATGCCATCCTGGGCGCTGGCCAATGGGTGCAGGATGCGGAAGTCCACGCCATCCCAACGCCAATGCTGGCCCGCCACGCAGGGCACGACCGGGCGCTGCGCCTGCAAGGGATGGGTGCTGGCGATGGCACCCAGCAACTGGAGTTGTGGATACGCCTGCACCAGGGCTTCAGCACCGCCCACGTGGTCGGTGTCTTCGTGGCTCAATACCAGCCATTCAGGGGTTTCATCCAGCGTTAGCAATAGCGGCAGCAGTACGCGCTCGCCTGCATTGCTGGTGATGCTGTAGCGCGGCCCGGCATCGAACAGCAGGCTGTGGTGGCGGGTGCGCACCAGCACGGCGCTGCCTTGTCCCACGTCGGCTGCCAGCAAATCAAAGTGGCCGGGCGCAGGCCGCGGGGCTTGCCACAGCAACACGGGAACCAAAGCCAGCGCGCCCGACAAGCGCCACGGCAGGGGCAGCCTCAATACCGCCAGCAAGCCGCCTGCCACACCGGCCACGCCCACCCACCACGGCGCGGCCGCAGCGTGGTAGTTGGCCCACGACAGGGCAGAAAGGGTTTGCAGCCCTTGCATGAGGTAGTTCAATACCCATGCCGCCAGTTGCCACAGCGGCGCCCACGCCACACCCAGCAAGGCCAGCGGCGTAACCACGAAAGTGACCAGCGGCACCGCCAGTGCGTTGGCAACAAACCCCACGACTGACACCTGCCCAAACAACAGCAGCGTCAGCGGTGCCAGTACCGCCGTGATGATGCCCTGCGTGCGGAAAAAACCCAGCCATTTGTCGCGCACCTTGCGCCATGCGCTGCCGGGCTGTGGTTGCGGCGTGCTGGTGGCAAACAGCACCGCCACAGCCACAAAGCTGAGCCAGAAACCGGCCTGCATCAAGGCCCAGGGGTCGGCCAGCAGCACGGCAACCGCAGCCCATGCCAGCACGGCATGCCAGGGCCACACCAGCCCCCGGCTGCGCAGCACAGCCACGGCCAGTAACATGATGCTGGTGCGTTGCGCAGGCACGCCCCAACCGC
>JAUNUE010000169.1 GCA_030538335.1 Allobrachymonas sp.
CATGCGCTTGCCCCGCGCCGTGGTAGGGGTCTTGCCCCAGGATCACCACTTTCACATCGGCAAAACCGGTCAGGCTGAAGGCGCTGAACACCTCGCTGTGCGGCGGATAAATGGTTGTGCCCGCCTGCCGCGCCTGCTTGACGCGTTGCCAGAGCTGCTCGAAATAGGGCTGCTGTTTTTCAGCGCCCAGCACGTCGTGCCAGGTGAGGGTGGATGGGGTCATGCCAGTTGAATGGGTGAGCAGGCGAATGCCTTTGATCCTGATTGTGCCGCAGCTTTTCACTGACGGATGGTTGGGTTCGCGCTACCATAAGGCATGGACGATTTCTCCTCCAGCGAGGCCACCCACCAGCAATGGCTGCGCTTGTTTGTCACGCCCAACTACGCCTGCAATTATCTGCCCGACCAACAGGCGCGCTCGCAGGTCGTTGCGCCAGACAGCGCTGGTGGCAGCGGGGTCTACGGGCAATTGCTTGAAAAAGGCTTTCGCCGCAGCGGGCAGGTGGTGTACCGGCCCTGGTGCGACCAGTGCCAGGCCTGTGTGCCGATACGCGTGCCGGTCAAAAATTTTCGCCCCAACCGCAGCCAGCGGCGCTGCTGGCAACGCAACAGTGGTTTGCAGGTGGCGTTGCGGCCGCTGGTGTTTGATGCGGAACATTACGCGCTGTACCGCGCGTACCAGCACGCCCGCCATACCGGCGGCAGCATGGACAACGACAGCGAGCAGGAATACCGCGACTTCATTCTGGGTACGGGCGTCGATTCGGCCTTGGTGGAGTTCCGTGCGGATGGTGCGCTCAAAATGGTGGCGCTGGTGGACTTCGTGCCGCAGGCTTTGTCGGCGGTCTACACTTTCTATGCCGATGAACCAGCGGCTTCGTTTGGCACCTACGGCGTGCTGTGGCAGATCGCCCATGCCCAGCGGCTGGGCTTGTCGCATGTCTATCTCGGCTACTGGATTGGCGCAAGCGACAAGATGAATTACAAGAACCGCTTCCAGCCCTGTGAAATCCTGCGAGGAGGGCGCTGGCAGGTGTTTACTGACCGGTGAAAACCGAAGAAGCACCCATCGCTTCAATTTCCACCAACAGCTCTTCGCGGCAGATATCAGCCACAAAATAAGCGGTTTTCGCTGTGGGTGGCAAGGCGGCTTGCAGCAGTGACTGGATACCGCCAAGCTGGTGCGCATGGCGCACATACACCTTGAAGTGGTCGAGTGCATGCAGGCTGCGGCCAGTGCGCTGTGCCATCAGGCGGATGTTTTCAAGTGCGGTGCGGCATTGCCCTGCCCAGTCACCCACGTAAACGGTCTGGTGGCCGATGATGCTGGCCGTGCCCGAAATGAAGAGCAGGTTTTGACGCGGTAAAGCGACTTGGGTGGCGCGGGCGAAACTCGGCGGCTGTGGGCCGTGTTCTGGCGGATAGCGCCAGGCGGGCATTTGGCGCGGGTTTTCGATGTGCTGGCTGGGCGCTCGCCCGGCCAGAAAGTACACCTGCAAAGCATCACCCGCGCAACCCACTGCGGTAGCTGCAGGCATGTGACGAGCCATGCCTTGTGCAAGTGCTTCGGCACGGCCCAGGTTGAACACGCGGTAGGTTTCCAGACCATGGTCATCGGGTTGGTTGATGTGCGGGATGAAGTTCCAGATGCGCCACAGATGCGGGTAGCCGTGTTGCTGCAGCAAGCCGAACAGTGCCTGATACAGGGCCTTGACGTTGGCCTGGCCGTTGTCGTTTGCGGCCATGGGTGCTGATGCACAACCCCACAGCACGTGCTGGTTGCCACGTGCGAGCAAGTCAGCACTGCAGTGAACGGTCTGTACGGGGGTGGCGCTGTACCAGCTCTCCATCCACGACGGCAACCCATTCATGTGCAAGGGAATACATGCATCCACTGCAGCAGCGGGGTTGGATGTTGCAGCAGATGTTTCTCCATACAGTACGCGCCCCAGCAGATGGCCTGGGGCATTGGCTGTTGCAGGACTGGCATTTTCTGTGACGGGTGCCCAGCTACAGGCGAGCGGCGGCTGGTGCGCGGGTGGAATCTGCATGGGCGCAGATTATTCCACGGGTGTTTCCGTTGTCGTCAGCTTCTGGAGTCGATGGAATTTTTGCAGCAATTGCTCGTTTGTCTCACGGTGATTGGGGTCAATGGGTATGCAATCCACCGGGCAAAGCTGTACGCACTGTGGCTCACCAAAGTGACCCACGCATTCGGTGCATTTTTCGGGGTCGATTTCGTAGTGCAGTTCACCCAGCGAAATGGCCTGGTTCGGGCACACGGGTTCGCACACATCGCAGTTGATGCATTCATCGGTAATCATCAAGGCCATGGCTGCTGCTTTCCCATCCTCTGCTGTGCTGGCAAGTACGAAACGGCCTTATTATCCCCACACATGTGTATTTGCCGCCCCTTCGGGCCTACAACCACCTGATTGCCGCATGGGATTGCTCCTGTTCAAACGTCTGGCCGGGCTGTTGCTGACCCTGCTGCTGGCCTCGGCGGTGGTGTTTTTCCTGCTGGAAATCCTGCCGGGCAACGCCGCGCAGGTCATGCTCGGGCCTGATGCTTCGCCAGAGGCCGTGCGTGCGCTGGAGCAGCAACTGGGCCTGGATCAACCCGCGCCGCTGCGCTATGCGCAGTGGATCGGCGGTTTGCTGCGGGGTGAAATGGGCAACAGCCATGCCTACGGTAGCCCGGTGGCAACGCTGATCGGCCAGCGTCTGCTGCTGACGGTGCCTTTGGCGGTGCTGGCGATGTTTCTGGCTGCACTGCTGGCGCTGGTGGCCGGCGTGTATGCCGCGGCACGGCACCGGCAGACAGGCGATATGGTGGTGATGGGTTTGAGCCAGTTGGGCATGGCCGTGCCCAATTTCTGGTTTGCCATTTTGCTGATCTTGATTTTTTCGGTGCACCTGCGCTGGTTTTCTGCGGGGGGCTTTCCGGGCTGGGGGCAGTTTGCGCTGGCATTCAAGAGCTTGTTGTTGCCTGCCGTGGCGCTGGCAGTGGTGCAGGCGGCCATTCTGTCGCGCATCACACGAGCGGCGGTGTTGGAGGTATTGCAGGAAGACTTTGTGCGTACCGCCCGCGCCCGTGGTTTGGGCGAGCGCGCCGTGCTGTTGCGCCATGTTTTGCGCAACGCATTGATTCCGGTGCTTGCATTGGCAGGATTGCAATTCGCCAACCTGTTGGCGGGCGCGATTGTGGTGGAAAACGTGTTCTTTTTGCCGGGTCTGGGGCGGCTCATGTTCCAGGCCATCGCCAACCGGGATCTGGTGGTGGTGCGCAATGGCGTCATGCTGCTGGCGGCGATGGTGATTGCCGTGCAGGCGATGGTGGACATGTTGCAAGTGTGGGTGGATCCGCGTTTGCGCCACCGCAACGAAAGTGCCACTGCATGAGCACGGCCAGACCTTCATCTATTGCGGCAAGCCAGCCGCAAGCGCTGGTGGCGCGCCCCCCCGTCAGCCGCGCCCAGCGCATGCGCGAACGCGCCTGGCAGCATCGCGGTTTGTGGATCGGCAGCAGCATCTGCCTGCTGTTGCTGGCGTGTGCCTTGCTGTCGCTGGTGTGGACGCCACACCCGGCGCTGGAGATCGACATGGGCAACCGGCTAGCGGCATCGAGCAGCAAACACTGGCTGGGCACCGACGCACTGGGGCGCGACGTGCTCTCGCAATTGCTGGTGGGCGCACGCAGCCCCTTGCTGGTGGGCGCGGGGGCAGTTGTGATGGGCTTGATTCCCGGTACCCTGATGGGCTTGCTGGCCGCGCAAGAGCGCGGCTGGGTGGAGTCGGTGGTGCTCAAGCTCACCGATGTGGCATTTGCCTTTCCGGCGCTGCTCACGGCCATCATGCTGGCAGCAGTGTGGGGGGCGGGCACGCTGAGCGCCTTGCTGGCGATTGGCCTGTTCAACATTCCGACGTTTGCGCGCATCAGCCGCGCCAGCGCCCGCCCGCTGTGGACGCGCGATTTTGTGCTGGCCGCGCGCGTGGCCGGCAAACCGCGTTGGCGCATCACGCTGGAGCATGTACTACCGCATGTGGTGCCGGTGCTGCTGGTGCAGGCCAGCGTACAGTTTGCGCTGGCCATTCTGGCCGAAGCCGCCTTGTCGTACCTCGGCCTGGGCACCCAGCCGCCCCAGCCAAGCTGGGGGCGTATGCTGGCCGATGCACAAACGCTGCTCTACCAGCGCCCCATGCTGGCGGTGTACCCTGGGGTGTGCATTGCGTTGGCCGTGCTGGGGCTGAATTTTTTGGGCGACGGTTTGCGCGATGTGCTCGACCCCAAAATGGATGTGCGCTTGCGGTAAAGCGGGTGCGGGTACGGATGCGGGGACAGGAACGCAGAGGGCGCAGAGTTTACGCAGAGG
>JAUNUE010000170.1 GCA_030538335.1 Allobrachymonas sp.
GGCCACGCATGAGTCCCTTGACGCAACCTCCTTCCAACCAGGAAGCCACAACGCAGCAGCCGCGCGAAGCCCTGCCTGATTGGCTGTGGCGCCGTGGGGTTGACTTTCTTCCACTGGTTCTCGCCTTGGCATTGGCGCTGGGCACTTTCTGGCTGGTCAAAAGCATGCCCAAGGCCGAACGCGCCGAAGCCAAACCGGTCTCCAAAGAGCCGGACTTGTACATGCGCGGGTTCGAGATGCAGCGCTACGGCCCCAACGGCCAATTGCAATTCCAGTTGACCGGTGCCTATGGCGACCACCTGCCCGAAACAGACTCCTTACGAATCCAGAACGCCAAAACCTGGTCGGTTGACGAGCAAGGCGCCACCACCCAAGGCCAAGCCAACCGTGCCTTGTCTGACCGCAAAGGCATGAACGTCGAGTTGTTTGAGCAGGTGCGCATCGAACACCAGGCCGCTGCCAAACCCGGCCAGGCTACGCCGCCGGCCCCCACTATTTTTGAGAGCGAATACCTCAAGTCCACCAACCGACAAGAGCACATCAGCACCGACAAACCCGTGACCGTCACGCAGGGCGGCAGCACCCTCACCGGCACGGGGCTGCAGTACACGCACAGCACCCGCGTGGTAGAAGTGCAAGGCCGCGTCAAGGCGATGATTCCACCAAACGCATCCACGCCCAAGCCATGACGAAAACGGCCGACCACGCGCCTGCTCCCTCTGATCCGCTGGTTTTCATCACCGGCGCATCCAGCGGTATTGGCCAGGCACTCGCCTTGCGCTTTTATCGGACAGGCTACCGGCTGGCGCTGGTAGCACGGCGCACGCAGGCGGTGCATGACTGGGCGATTCAGAACCAGATCGCTGCCGGGCGCTATGCGGTATACAGCGCCGACGTGAGCGTCATCGACCAGATCGTCGCCGCAGGGCAGAGCTGCATTGCCACCCAAGGCGTGCCCGATGTGGTGATCGCCAGCGCGGGCATCAGCCACGGCATCGACACGGCAGAGCGCGAAGACCTGGATGTGATGGCTGACATCTACGCCACCAACTGCGTCGGTCTGGCTGCAACCTTTCACCCCTTCATCAAGGCGATGCGTGCACGGCGCAGTGGCAAACTGGTGGGCATTGCCAGCGTCACCGGCATCCGCGGCCTTCCCGGCCACGGCGCGTATTGTTCCAGCAAGGCGGCAGTTATCAGCTACTGCGAAAGTCTGCGCGGTGAAATGCGCGATGCCAACGTGCAGGTCATCACGCTGTTGCCCGGCTACATCGACACACCGATGACTGCGCACGACACCTACAAACGGCACTTTCTGCTATCGCCCGAACAGTTTGCCGAGCGCGCCTGCAAGGCCATCACAGCAGGCGTGAGCTACCGCGTGATTCCGTGGCAAATGGGCGTCACAGCCAAAATACTGCGCTTGCTGCCGAACTGGTTGTTTGACCGGATTCTGTCGGGCCGGGCACGCAAGCCGCGCAAACAGCACTGACTTTACGTTTTCACCGCACAGGCGCGGAGAGCAAGTGCAGGGTGGGTGCTTGTACCCACCGGGGTTTTGCAGCCAGCTTTTTGTGCGTTGTGAGGATGCCGCGTGGGTGCAAGCACCCACCCTACTCAGTACGCCAAGCCTTGCGTCATTGCGAGCCGCCGCAGGCGGCGTGGCAATCTGCTTGTTTCTGGGCTATGCCACAAGATTGCCGCGTCGCGCTTTGCACTCCTCGCAATGACGCGGTTTAGACACTGTGCACATCATGGTGTAGGCCGGAACCGCCGCAGGCGATTCCGGCGCATGTAACCTTCCCCATAAGTCGGAATCGCTTCGCGGTTCCGACTTACACGTTCAATACTCAGCGAACCTCTGCGTTCTCTGCGCCTCTGCGGTGAAATCCGGTTTCCGCAACCCTCAACCCGCAGCCAGTCGCTGCAACACATCCGCCGGCATTTTTACCGGTCGCATTTTTTCGGCATCGACCCAGCCCACGCGCACGGTGGCTTCGGCCATCAACTCGCCCTCCACTCCGCCACGCCGGGCTTGCTGGGTGAACACCATGCTGGCTTTACCCATCTGCTGCAGGCAGACCGTGATGGTGAGCAGGTCATCGAGCCGCGCGGGGCGGTGGTATTTGATGGCGATTTCGCTCACCACAAATACGCCGCCGGTTTCGTCGCGCAAGGCCTGCTGGTGCACGTCCAGGCTGCGCAGCCACTCAGAACGTGCGCGCTCAAAAAACTTGAGGTAATTGGCGTTGTACACCACGCCCCCTGCGTCGGTGTCTTCCCAGTACACGCGCACGGGCAGGCTGAAAGAAGGGGGCGTTGCCGTATCCATGCCCGCAGTGCTTCAGGTCTTGGGCTTGTGGTCGGCCTGGACTTCGGCAGCGCGCAATTCGGGCGCCAGCGCGTGCAGCACGCCGTTGACGTATTTGTGCCCGTCGGTGCCGCCAAACGATTTGGCCAGTTCAATGCATTTGTTGAGCACCACACGCCACGGCACATCGGGGCAATGCTGCATTTCGTACACACCCACCCACATGCAGGCGTGTTTCACGGGCGAAAGCTCTTGCAGGCTGCGGTCGAGTTTGGGCGTGATCAGCGCATCAAGCTCTTCACGCTGCGCGACACAACCGTGGAACACCGCGTCGAAGTGCGCACTGTCGCCTTTGTGAAAGCCTGTCAGTTCGCGCGTGAACTGGTCGATGGCTGCAGCGTCGTTGCCGCCCACCAGGTACTGGTACAGCGCTTGCACCACAAATTCGCGCGCGCGGGCACGACCGGTTTTGCCGGGTTGCTTGCGCGGCTTGGCGGTGGGCTTGACGACTTCGGCCTGCGGCTGCAAAGCCTCCTGCAAGGCTTCTTCAGGGGTGCGGTTTTTGGAACCGGGCATCTGGAATACTTCTTTCAGTCGTACAGGGCTTGCATCAACAAGGCCATTTCCACCGCCACGCGGGCCGCGTCAGTGCCTTTTTCTACTTCGCGCGCCTTGGCCTGCTTGAGGTTTTCAACGGTGAGGATGGCGTTGGCCACCGGCAGCGCGCAATCCAGCGCCACCCGCGTAACACCCGCGCCTGATTCGTTGGCGACCAGTTCAAAGTGGTAGGTTTCGCCCCGGATGACGCAACCAATGGCGATGAGTGCATCGTATTTGCCACGGTCGGCCAAGCCTTGCAGGGCGATGGGGATTTCCAGCGCACCCGGCACCGGCATCAGCGTCACGTTTTTGGGCTTGACGCCCAATTGCATCAGTTCCGCAAGGCAGGCTTCGGTCATGGCATCGGTCACGTCGGCGTTGAAGCGCGCCTGCACCACGCCAATGCGCAGTTTCTTGCCGTCAAGCTGTTGGGTTGTGGTGAGCGGATCGCCCTTGTTGGCATTTTTCATGGTTTGTATCTTTGAGAAAAAATGGGAAACGGGCCTGGCGCCTGTTATGGCGACTCGGTAAACCCGGCAATTTCCAGATCATATCCGGCCATGCTGGGCATGCGGCGGTTGGGGCCGAGAATGTGCAGCTTGCGCACCCCACAGGCACGCAAAATCTGCGCCCCGATGCCGTAACTGCGCAAATCCAGCCCCTTGCCCGGCGCGTGTGCGGCCTGGGCGCTACCATCAAAAGCCGCCAGCAACTGGTCGGCGCTTTCGCCGCAGTTGAGCAGCACAGCCACGCCCCGGTTTTGCTGGTGGATATGGCGCAGCGCATCTTCCAGGCTCCAGCTGTGCGACTGGCGACCCACTTCAAGGGCATCGAGCACCGACAGCGGCTCGTGCACACGCACGGGCACCACGTCTTCGGGCTGCCAATCGCCCTTGACCAGCGCCAGGTGCAACTGGCTGCCGTGGATATCGCGGTAGGCATGGGCGACAAACTCGCCCTGTGCCGTCTTGAGCGGGCGCGAGGCCACGCGGCGAATCAGCGATTCGGTGCGGATGCGGTGCTCGATCAGGTCGGCAATGGTGCCAATCTTCAGGCCGTGCTGCGCGGCAAAAACGCGCAACTCGGGCAGCCGCGCCATGGTGCCGTCTTCGTTCATGATCTCGCAGATCACCGAAGCAGGTTTGCACCCGGCCATGCGCGCCAGCTCGCACCCGGCCTCAGTGTGCCCCGCACGCATCAGCACGCCGCCATCGACTGCCTGGATCGGAAACACATGCCCCGGCTGCACGATGTCATCTGCCGTGCCCTGGATGGCCATCTGGATGGTGCGCGCCCGGTCAGCCGCCGAGATGCCCGTGGTCACGCCTTCGGCCGCTTCAATCGACGTGGTAAAGGCCGTGCCATAGCGCGTGCCGTTGCGGTTGGCCATGGGCGCCAGACCCAGCTCTTCGCAGCGCTCGCGCGTGAGCGTCAGGCAGATCAGGCCGCGCGCATGGCGCG
>JAUNUE010000171.1 GCA_030538335.1 Allobrachymonas sp.
AGGTAAAAGCTGGCAGGTTTGGGCTTTAGCGGCCATTTATGCAAAAATGCATATGAAATTACCGATTTGAATCGCCACTCTGCAGCATTGTGATGGCACCAACCCAACCTGGAAGAACGCATGGCAAAGCTTGTAGTCACCCTTGATGAAGTGGTGATCCGTGAAGTCGTACTAGACCGCGATCATCTCTCGCTGGGCCGCCGTCCGTACAACCATATCGTCATCGACAACCTTGCCGTCAGCGGGGACCATGCCATCTTCCAGTTTGTCGACGGGCATTTCCATGTCGAAGACATGGGCAGCACCAATGGCACGGCCGTCAACGGTGTCAAGGTCAAGCGCCAGCGCCTGCACCATGGTGACACCATCGGCATTGCCAAATTCCGCCTGCAGTTCCATGCGCCGCCTACCGAAGCGCAGGCTCCATTGAAGACCACGGGCGTGCTCAATAGCGCAATCCGCGTCATGTCAGGCACTTCGGCAGGCCGCTCGGTCATGCTCAGCAAGCCGGTCACCACGCTGGGCAAGCCCGGCATTGCGGTAGCCAGCATTACGCGCCGTGCCGAAAATTTTGTGCTGCGTTATATCGAAGGGTCGCGCCCATTGACCTGCAACGGCAACGTCATTGCCGCGCGCGAGCACATCCTGCTCGACGGCGACGAAATCGACCTGGCGGGCGTGCTGATGCGTTTCGATCAGCAGGCCGACTCGCAGCAAACCCCCTGATTTCCGGCCATTTCCCTGAACATGGCCGCATGTGGCTTTGACTGCCGGGCTGCGGCCCTTAGTATCATCGGCGCCATGTCCATGCGCTTGACGTACCCCTTCTGTCGAAAGTTGGCGCTGCCTGCCCATGGTTGATTTTGCCCAACGCATCTCGACGGTATCCCTGTTCCGCATACTGCGGGCGCTGGACATGCGCCAGTGGAAGCTGATCAGCAGGCTGCGGGCCGTGCTTGCCTTTGTGCCCCTGCTGCTTTTGCTGCCGCACACCCTGGGCCTGCGCAATTACGAGCCGCTGGTGCGCATTGACCAGCGCGTGTACGACCGCCGCCTGATCTGGTTTGACCTGGACGGCAAGCGCGACGAGCGCATCGTGATTGTGGACGTGGATGAGCAAAGCCTCAAGCAGTACGGACGCTGGCCCTGGGGACGCGACACGATTGCCCAGTTGACGGCAGAACTCATGCAGCGCCAGGAGGTCACCCTGCTGGGTTTTGACATGCTGTTTGCCGAACCCGACGAGAGCGAAGATGTTCGCACGATCCGTGAATGGCTGGAGGAGCAAGTCAAGGCGGGAGACACCCGGCGCATGCACGATCTGGAGCTGTTGACCAACCGCGACAGGAATCTGGCCAACGTGCTTGAGCAAAAACCGGTGGTGCTCAGCTACTATTTCTCGTCCGATCCTACCAGCGGCCAGAATGGGGCGCTGCCTCATTCCTTGCCTGTGCGATTGACCCAACCTTTGGCGGGCTTGCCGCGCATCGAGGGCTATGCTGCCAACTTGCGGCAACTGGTGGACGCTGCTCCTGTGGGCGGCTTCATCAATGCCATTACCGACAGCGACGGCGAGTTGCGCAGCATTCCACTGGTCGCGCAACAGGGCGAGGGCGCTGCGGCCCGCTATTACCCGTCGTTGTCATTGGCCATGTTCATGGCCTTGCTGGGCCAGCCTGAAGTGCATTTGCTGCCGATGTCGCAGTACACGCACCCTGGCGCGGCCCACCATCTGGCCCATATCGAGCTGCAGCAAGGGCAAGACAGGTTGCGCATCCCGACCGACCCGCACGGCACCATGCTGGTGCCGTACCGCAGCACCGGCGGGCGCGAGGGCGGCCAGTTCCGCTATGTATCGGCGGCAGACGTGCTGGATGGCAGACTTTCGCCCAAGGAGCTGCAGGGTCGCATCGTGCTGGTAGGCAGTTCGGCGGCGGGTCTGCGCGATTTGCGGGTCACGCCGGTAAGCAACTACTTTCCCGGTGTGGAAATCCACGCCGCCTCGTTGTCGGCCATGCTCGACGGCAAATTCATCCACTATCCTGATTACATCCGGGGTTACGACACGCTGATCGTAGCCCTTGTCACGCTGCTGCTGGCTTTTCTGTTGCCACGGGTCAACGCCTGGTCGGCCTGGCTCTGGTGTACGGGCTTCATCCTGCTGCTCACGCTGATCAACGGCTGGTTCTACGTGCAGGCACACGTCGCCCTGCCGCTGGGGCCCAGCGTTATTGCCGTACTGATGACCTATATCCTGCACATGAGTTACGGTTTTTTCCTCGAAAGCCGGGCCAAGAAGCAACTGGCATCGCTTTTTGGCCACTACATTCCCGCAGAACTGGTCAGCCAGATGGTGCAGGAGCCTGAGCGCTACAGCGCCCAGGCGCAGGCCCGCGAGCTGACCATCATGTTCTGCGACATCCAGCATTTCACCACCATTGCCGAAAAAATGGGGCCGGTTGAAGTGCAGGACCTGCTCAACCGCCTGTTCAACCGCATTGCAGCGATCATCGCGCCGAACCAAGGCACTATCGACAAATACATTGGCGACAGCGTGATGGCATTTTGGGGCGCCCCATTGCCGCTGGGCAACCATGCGCCGCTGGCGGTGAAAAGCGCCATCGAAATCACCGCCATGCTCGAAGACTTCAACCAGGAGCAGGAAAAGCTCGGCCAGCCGACCATCCGCGTCAACATCGGTCTCAACAGCGGCGTCGTCAGTGTGGGCGACATGGGATCTGTGGTGCGGCGCAGCTACACCGTGCTGGGTGATGCGGTCAACGTGGCTTCGCGGCTGGAGCCATTGGCCAAACGCTATGGTGTACCCATGACTGTAGGCGAGCGCACGGTGGAACTTGCTCCCAGCTTCGCATGGCAATGGCTCGACCGTGTGCGTGTGGCAGGCAAGGCGCAGGCCATCGACATCTATACGCCCTTGACGCTGCCGGCAGATGTCCGGATGCCGGATGAGGAGGCCCAGCTGCAAGAACTCGACACCTGGAAGCGTTTTACCATTGCCTACAGCCACCGCGATTGGGAGGCGGGGCTGGCATTGCTCGATGAATTGCAGGTAGGCGAACCTGACAAACCGCTCTACAACCTGTACCGCGAGCGTTTGCAGGCGTTTCTGTTTCTGCCACCGCCCCCTGATTGGGATGGTGTGACCGATAGTGCAAAATAAGCCCCACCATGCTGCACTACCAGATCATCCCCGTCACCCCTTTTGCCCAGAACTGCTCGCTGTTGTGGTGCGACCAGACGCACGAAGCAGCGGTGGTCGACCCCGGTGGCGACTTGCCGCTGATCCTGCAAGCCGTGCAACAGCACAAGGTTGCGGTCAAGCAGATCTTGCTCACGCACGGCCATGTGGACCATTGCGCGGGAGCGGCTGAATTGGCACGCGCATTGAACGTGCCGATTGTCGGCCCGCAAGAAGCCGACGCATTCTGGATTGAGGCCCTGCCGCAAGCTGCCGCCAAATATGGCTTTCCGCCCGCAGAGACGTTCACGCCTGCACGCTGGCTGCACGATGGCGATACGGTGCAGGTGGGCGAAACGACCTTGCAGGTGCGGCATTGCCCCGGCCACACGCCCGGCCATGTGGTGTTCCACGTGGCCGAACAGCATCTGGCCTTTGTGGGCGACGTGCTGTTTGCAGGCTCCATTGGCCGCACCGATTTTCCGCAAGGCAACCACGAGCAACTCATCGCCAGCATCGTTGAGCGTTTGTGGCCGATGGGCGACGAGACGCAATTCGTGCCCGGCCACGGGCGCCCCGGCACTTTCGGGCAGGAACGCAAGACCAATCCCTTTGTGGGTGGCACCTGATAATTTTGCTTGTCTGTTGATCAGGACAAGACGTTCGCCACCTGCCTGCCCCTCATGAGCACACCTTCCTCCCCTTCGCCGCCGCGCAGCAGTTGGCTGCAATCGCTGCGCGTGTACCTGGAACCCGCCAGCCTGCGCATGCTGGTGCTGGGTTTTGCGGCAGGCTTGCCCTTGCTGCTGGTGCTGGGCACTTTGAGTTTTCGTCTGCGCGAGGCCGGGATTGATCGCGCCACCATCGGCTTTTTGAGCTGGGTGGGGCTGGCTTACGGCTTCAAATGGGTGTGGGCACCGCTGGTCGATCGCCTGCCGATTCCCTTGCTCACGCGCTGGCTGGGGCGGCGGCGGAGTTGGTTGCTGCTGTCGCAAATCGGCATTGTGGGCGGCCTCGTGGCGATGGCACTGAGCCACCCACAACAGAATCTGACAACGGTGGTGGTGGCTGCGGTGGTGGTGGCGTTTGCCTCGGCCACGCAGGATATTGCGCTCGATGCCTACCGCATCGAATCGGCCGTGACCG
>JAUNUE010000172.1 GCA_030538335.1 Allobrachymonas sp.
GTGCAAGCAGAAACAGCGCCTGCCCTCACGCCCCAGCAAGCAGAGGCTGTGGCTGCACTGGCCGCATCGGCCCGGCAGCCCCAACCTGCGCCCCTGCTGCTGTTTGGCAGCACAGGCAGCGGCAAGACCGAGGTCTATTTGCGTGCGGTAGAAAACGTGCTGGCACAAGATGAGCAGGCCCAGGTGCTGGTCATGGTGCCGGAGATCAACCTTACGCCCCAACTGGAACAGCGCTTTGCCCAACGCTTTCCGCAGCACCGCATGGTGGCACTGCACAGCGGCATGACGCCCGCGCAGCGCCTGCAAGGCTGGCTGGCCGCCCATACGGGGCAGGCGCGCATCGTGCTGGGCACGCGTATGGCGGTGCTGGCGTCCATCCCGCATCTGCGCCTGATCGTGGTGGACGAAGAGCACGACCCCAGCTACAAACAGCAGGAGGGCGCGCGCTACTCCGCACGTGACCTCGCCATCTACCGCGCCCACCAGACCGGCGCCAGCGTGGTGCTGGGTTCGGCCACGCCTTCAATCGAAAGTTGGCACCACAGCCGCCCCGCCAGCAGTGAAGATGCCGGTGGCCGTTACCAGCGCCTGCACATGCCTGATCGCATCGGTGCAGCCACCTTGCCCGCAGTCAAGGTCGTGGATATGGCGCAGATGCCGCGCGGCATGGTTTGCAGCCCGCCTTTGCTGCAAGCCATAGAACAACGCGCTGCACGTGGCGAGCAAAGCCTGCTGCTGCTCAACCGGCGCGGCTATGCACCGGTACTGCATTGCACGGATTGCGGCTGGAAAAGCGAATGCCCGCACTGCAGCGCCTACCGTGTGTTCCACAAGATCGACCGCACGCTGCGCTGCCACCACTGTGCCTTTACCGAGCGCGTGCCACGCGCCTGCCCGGACTGCGGCAACCAGGATGTGCGCACGCTGGGGCAGGGCACCGAACAACTCGAAGAAGCGCTGCAACAGCAATTGCAGCATGTGCAGCGGTCTGACGGCAGCCCCTTGGGCGTACTGCGCATTGATGCCGACACCACACGCCGCGCAGGCAGCCTGGCGGAACAACTGGCGCGTGCTCACAGTGGTGAAGTGGACGTACTCGTGGGCACGCAAATGTTGGCCAAGGGGCACGACTTTCGTCGCATCACACTGGTGGCAGCGCTCAACCCCGACACCGCGCTGTACAGCCACGACTTTCGTGCCCCCGAGCGCCTGTTCGCACTGCTGATGCAGGCAGGTGGCCGCGCCGGGCGCGATGCAGATTTAAGTGGCCGAAGCGAACTGTGGGTACAAACGCGCTTCCCCACGCATCCGCTGTTTGCCGCTTTGAAGCAGCACGATTACCCCGGCTTTGCCGAACAGCAATTGGGGCAACGGCGCGATGCGGGCATGCCGCCCTTCAGCTACCAGGCGCTGATCCGCGCCGAAGCACGCGAGCAGCAGGCTGCGCAGATTTTTCTTCAAGCGGCCAGCGAAGCCGTCACGGCCGTGCCTGAGGCGGCACACCTCATCTGCTACCCGGCCGTACCCATGACGCCCCAGCGCATCGCCAACCGCGAACGCGCGCAAATGCTGGTCGAAAGCACCAGCCGCGTTGCACTGCAACGTTTTTTGCCGCTGCTCAATACAGCGCTGCATCAGCAGCGCACCTCCGGCGTCTTGCGCTGGGCGGTGGATGTGGATCCGCTGGCGGTTTGAACGGATAAAAAACTGATAGAGTGCCATTCGCATCTATTTGACAGGTGCAAGGGAGGCTTCATGGGTTCCATGTTTTGCGTTCGAAAGCAAGCCCGTTGGGCGTGTGTGCTTGCGGTGGTGTTGCTGGAGGCGGTGCCAATCGCTGCTTTGGCTGGGCCTGTGGTTCAGGGCCATGATGCGGGCTTTGTGCTTGTTGCCAGCCGCAAGAAGCGCAGCCCCCGTGGTTCGGGCGGAGGCGGGTATGTCTACCCGAATGGCGAAACCGCCACGCAGCGCGAGCGGCGCTTGAAGCGCGAGTGTAAAGGCCGACCCAATGCCGGGGCATGTCTGGGTTTTGGCCAGAACATGGGGTAAAGGCATCGAGCTTGCGTTCGATTCCGGCAGCAGCTACGCCGCTTCCAGCGTAGCCAGCGGCCAGCGCGGCTTCACATCAAAGGCGTAGTCATAGCGCGGCTGTGCGATGCCTGCCTGCAGGCGCATGGCGGCGGCCAGTGCCACCATCGCGCCGTTGTCGGTGCACAGCGCCAGTTCGGGGTAATGCACGCGCACGCCGCGTTTGTTGCAGGCTTGCTGCAATTGGTGGCGCAGTTCCAGATTGGCGCCCACGCCGCCTGCCACCACCAAACGTTGCAGGCCGGTGGCGTCAAGTGCCTTGAGCGATTTTTTTACCAGCACTTCGACAATGGCGGCTTGTGTGCTGGCGGCGAGGTTGGCGCGGTTCAGGTCGCAGGCGTTTTTTCCCAACCGGTTGGCTTGTGTCAACACGGCTGTTTTCAGCCCCGCAAACGAGAAGTCGAGATCGCCGCTGTGCAGCAGGGGGCGGGGCAGGGCAAAGGCTTCGGCATCGCCAAACTCGGCCATGCGCGCCAGCGCCGGGCCGCCGGGGTAGCCCAGGCCGAGCAGCTTGGCCGATTTGTCAAACGCCTCGCCAGCCGCGTCATCAATGGTTTCACCAAGCAGGGCGTAGCGGCCCACGCCATCCACGCGCATGAGTTGGGTGTGGCCGCCTGAAACCAGCAGCGCCACAAAAGGAAATTCCGGCGGATCGGCACTCAAAAAGGGCGAAAGCAAATGGCCCTCCAGGTGGTGCATGCCAATCACGGGTTTGCCCAGAGCCGCAGCCAGTGCGCATGCCACGCCTGCGCCCACGAGCAGGGCACCCGCCAGCCCCGGGCCTTGGGTAAAAGCGATGGCGTGCAGATCGGCAAGTGGGTGTCTGGCCTCATGCATGACCTGGCGCACCAGCGGCACCACGCGGCGGATATGGTCGCGGCTCGCCAGTTCGGGCACCACGCCGCCATAAGCCTGGTGCATGTCGATCTGGCTGTGCAGGGCCTGCGCCAGCAGCGTGGGCACGGCGTTGCCGGGCTGTGCCTGCACCAGCGCCACACCGGTTTCGTCACACGACGATTCGATGCCTAGCACCAGGGCGGGGGAAGCGAGTTTACGGGGCACTGTGGTGAGAGTCATGCAAAAAACACAAAAAAAAACAGAACACAGAGGCTCAAAGGCACAGAGTTTCATGGAGAAAATTTTTTCTTTCCTCTGTGTCTCTGAGCCTCTGTGTTCTGTTCATGGTGAAAGTCCTTTTCGCGCCAGTTGCTGCAATACCCACCCCGCAGCACACATGCCAAAGGTAGCGGTAACCGTCACGGATGAACCGTAACCGTGGCAACTCAAATTGCTGTCTACGGTGGATGTGTCGCAATCGGCCGTCGCAGGCATCTGCACGGTTTCGCGGCTGAACACGCAGGCCACGCCAAAGGGTTTGCCATCGCGCGGTGCGGCGTGGAATTTGCGCAGGCGTTGGCGCAACTGCGCCAACAGCGGGTCGTGTGTGGCGCGTGCCAGGTCGTCTACCTCCACCAGCCAGGGCTGTTGCTTGCCACCTGCCGCCCCTACGGTGATGAACAGGCGCTTCTCTTTGCGCGCCCAGGCTGCGAGGGCGGTCTTGGCGGCCATCTGGTCGCAGGCGTCGATCACGGCATCTACCGGGGCGGGCAACAGTGCAGGCCAGTTGTCGGGTTCGACAAAAGCATCAACCGCATGAACGGTGCAAGCGGGGTGAAAACCGGCAATGCGCTGCTGCATGGCCAGCACCTTGGCCTGGCCGAGCGTGGCGTCGCTGGCGTGGATCTGCCGGTTGATATTGGATTCGGCCACGTGGTCAAGATCAATCAACGTGATGTGCCCCACACCGCTGCGCGCCAGCGCCTCTGCCGCCCACGAACCCACGCCGCCAATGCCGACCACGGCCACGTGCGCCTGGGCAATGGACTGGGCGCCCGCAGCGCCATACAGGCGGGTGATGCCGCCGAAGCGGCGGGAAGGATCAACGATGGGCATGGGATGGGGCAAGGAACAGCTATTCTGAAATTTTACCGGGGCAACCCTGTACATCGTCTGGACAAGGGCTTTCCACGATAATTGCAGCAACGCGGTTTTTTGCTGCATCACCGCCTGTCTCCCCTTCGATTGAGAGCCTCCATGTCCACCTCCACCCCTTCCGGCCATTCCGCGCTGACGCCTGCCAGCATTTCCCCTGTAGAAGACATAGTGGCCGACCTGCGCGCCGGCAAACTGGTGATTCTGGTGGACGAAGAAGATCGCGAGAACGAAGGCGACCTGGTGCTGGCAGCGGAA
>JAUNUE010000173.1 GCA_030538335.1 Allobrachymonas sp.
GGAAAGCGCGGCGCAGATTGGTCAACTGTGTGGCATCGCCAGGGTTGCCGTGCAGCACTTCGCTGGCCGTGCGTGCGTTACCGATCACTTCGCCAGCTTCTTCGAGGAAGATGTCGCGGAGATCTTCTTCATCAATCAGGGCATCGGTAATGCCATCGTCCGGCACTGCATGCGTTGGCGCAACCACCACGGATGCAACCGCATGGGCAATGGCCTGCGGATCGTCACCTGCCGCCTGCACCTCACTCAGTGCATCACGTGCTTGCTGCGCCAACGCAGGCTGATCGGCCAATTGTGCCTGGCGTACCACATTGCCCAAGTGGGTAGCTGCGCTGGCGGCAGACAAGGTACCTGCCTCATTTTCATCGGCCAGACTTTCGAGGGCAGGAAGAGCAGTATTGGAAAATCCGGAGCGGGAAAACGCCTCCACAAGGGAGTCGTCAGGGCGCGGAGCAGGCTCCGGAGATACATCAGCGCCCTGTGGCTTTACCAGCGGAGCGTTCCGGTGCACCAGCTCTTGCGTGGCCTCATCAAAATGGAATTGCTGACGCGCCCGATCTGGCTGGTACCCCATCATGTCGAGCATGAACGACAGGGCGCCCAGGCTGTTGCCCAAGCGCAGCACATTGTCCTGGCTGTCGGGGTCGTCAATGGAGCCGCTCTGACTGGCTGCGTCAACCAGTTGCTGCACCTGGTCTTTCATGGCGGTGACCGCGCGGCTGGCATCGTCACAATCCAGCACCATCAACACACTGGAAATCTTGGCAAGTTTGGCTGCAGAGTCTTGCGCCTGTTGCACCTTTTGTGGATGGCGGAAGAAGTCGTCCAGCGCCTGTTCGATTTCGCCCATGGCCGTGCGCGACTCGGCCACTGCCTGCTCCAGACTGTCCTTGTCGCTGAGCCGAGCGTACAAGGCTTCCATCCAGTCTTCCAGCGGAGCAAGCTGTTGGCCGCTTTGTACGGCCTCTATGCGCTCTGCCAGCTTGTCGGAACGTGCGCCAAAAACCGCATCATCGCCCTGGTATTCGTCCAGTGAAGCCTCAAGGAACAGCACCGAAGTCGCTACCTCCATTGCCACATCCGCATTTGGCGCTTGCCCGTCTTGCTGCACCTTTTGCACCGCATGCTGCAGCGTACCGGCAAATCGCGAAGCGCTGGGCCACAGGCTCTGGATATGCAGACCAAGCTGGGGAACCTGCTCCGACAGATCGGGGAGCTTGCGCAGATTACCGGCCGAAACGTCGGACCAAGCCTCCTTGAAAGCGGCTATCTCTCGGCGCAGGTGGTCGCGCAACGACGGGTCAACCCGGCCATACAGCAAGTTGTCGTAAGCACTGACGTCGGATGCTTGCAGGCCGTACCGTTGCACGATGGCCTGGTTGACGGGCATGCTTGCCGCAGCGTTGGCCTTGTGTGCCAGCGCGTTGAAATACAGCAAGTCTTGTGCCAGCCGTTCGGAGACCGTGCCCCCACCTTGCTGCAAGACGTCGTACTGCACCGCAATGCGCGACAGCAAGCGCTTGACGTGTTCATCAAAGGGCAGCGCGCCGGCAGCGAGTGCCTGCAGATAGCCAGTGGCAAGCTGCCAGAACACCCGTTCGTCTCGCACCTGGCTGCGCTGCCAGACGTGCTGGGTTTTCAGGGAAAGCGTATCTGCCCCTTGCGTACCTCCGCTCTGGAAGAGTTTGAGCACACTTTCGAAGAACTGCTCTTCGCCCGTGGCTTGCGCAACAGCCGCCACTGGCGGCTCTGCCTCCAGCCAGCGCCAGGGCTGGTGCCACAGGTCGGCCGGGTGGATGCGGTCGAATCCGGCAATTTGTGCCACATCGCGGTACACAGGAAAAAGTCCCACGGAATGGTCAGCCTGTCCGCGCAATACGCTGCTCAGGTAATCGAGTACCGCATTGCCCGCGTGGTTGAGTTTGGCAATGGCTTGCTCGGTGCACAGCTCGGGCTGGGCGACGAATTTTTGAACCGCCCGCTCCATGGCACCGACCAATTGCGCGGCCGCCGGGCGCTCCACCAGATCAAGCACACCCACGGTATCGTGCAGGCTTTGTGCTGTGCCACGCAAGGGCGTGGTATCAAGCGTAGTGAGATGGCTGCCGCTGGCCTCGCGCACCTGTTGCCCAAATTCCTCCAGTTGCTCGCGCGCACCGTGGAGGTTGTCGCGCACCGAATCAACGACCCAGGACAGGGGCCCAAGGTCTACAGCGGGCACGGCACCTTGCCCTGCCTTGTTGCTGTCCTGAATGTCCATGTCCATATGCTTTCTGGCTTTCATCTCTGCTCACGAACCTTGTGGGCCCATGACATGTGGCGGAATATTGCGGTTGTGTTGCAGGTAATACCCTATTTGATGCGGAACCGCGCTACGGAATCACGCAATTCCTGTGCCACCTTGGCAAGCGTCCGCACCTCTTGCGCCGTCGTGCGCGTACCTTCTGTCGTTTGTTCGGTTACCGAGAAAATGTTCTGGATGTTGCCAGCCACCGTGTTGGCCTGCACGGCCTCCTCGTAGGTGGTTTCAGAAATTTTCTGGATCAGCTCAGACAACAGGCGCGACACCGCATCAATCTCACCCAAGGCCTGGCCTGCGTTGTCCGACAGGCGCGCACCTTCCACCACGCCCTGGGTAGAACGCTCCATGGCGGCCACCGCGTCGTGGGTGTCGGTCTGAATGGTCTTGACCAGCGCGGCAATCTGTTTCGTCGCTTCGCCCGAACGTTCAGCCAAGCGCTGCACCTCTTCTGCCACCACCGAGAAGCCGCGCCCGGCCTCACCTGCCGATGCTGCCTGGATGGCGGCGTTGAGCGCCAACACGTTGGTCTGTTCGGTAATGTCCGAAATCAGCTCGGTCATTTCGCTAATTTCCTGCGACGACTCACCCAATCGCTTGATCCGCTTGGACGTATCCTGGATCTGGTCGCGCAGCAGGTTCATGCCCTCGATCGAGTCCTGTACCGCCTTGTAGCCTTGTTCGGCCGCTTCGCGTGAACGCTGCGCAACCTGTGCCGACTCTTGCGCCTGACTGGAAACGGTGTTGATGCGTTCAGCCATGTCGAGTACCGACTGGCCGGTGTTGCGAATCTCGGTAAGCTGTTCAGTAGATGCTTCCAGCAAGGTGTTGGATGTGAGTTCCACGTCTGCCGTGGTTTGCGCCACCTTGTCGGCAGTGCCCTGCACGTTGCCTACCAGCGCGCGCAGGTCTTCCACCGTCGCATTGAACGAGTCGGCCAATGAACCCGTGATGTCTTCAGTAACCGTTGCTTCTTGCGTGAGGTCACCATCGGCCACGCTTTGCAACTCGTCCATCAAGCGCATGATCGCCACCTGGTTCTGCTTGTTTTCGTTTTCTGCGCGCTGCTGCAAACGCCGGGTATCAAAAATCTGCACATACGCCAAACCAATGGCCGACAGGAGTGAGACCAGTCCGGCGAACGCCAATCCGGCATAGACCCACAAAGGCACGGCCCTGATTCCACCCGCAGACTGGGCCCCGCCCAAATCAGCATTGAGTTTCACGATATCAGGGGCAATGGTGCGCAAACGCTCTGCCACGCGGTTCTGCGCCTGGCGCGCCGAAACAATGGTCTGCATCTGTTGCAGCAGATCCACCGATTTTTGGCTCATTGGGGCATAGGCCTCCTGAATTTTGGCAACCAGTGCCAATTCTTCAGGCGCCTGAAGCGCCTCGATTCCCCAATCTTCCTTGCCTTCTTGCAGGCCTTTGATAATGGCACCCAAGGCTGCCTGGTCTTTACCCAATGCAAATACGCCTTCGGGATCAAGGCCTTTGGGGGTCAGGAATTCCTTGACGTATTTTTCAACCCGCTCAGCCAGGGTCGAAATGTCACCCACCGCCTGCACCTGGCTTGCAGGCGCCCCGCGTTGCGTCAACAAAAGCTTCAATCCATCCGTCTGCTCCTGGATGGCAGTGACGTCGGAACGAATGCCACCGATCACATCCACCAAAGGAACCAGGATGGATTGTTGGCCAACGATGGTATCGATATCTTTTCCGGTGGTCGCCCCAAGCTTGTTCTGGATCGCGTCGAGATCTTGCATCAGCACCGGAGAAGCTGCGGAATCACTTCCAGCGCGCAGCACCTCCAGGTTTTTGCGCAACTCGTCGTGATCCCGCTTCAGTTCGGGAAACGCTGCAGCCTCACCCAGAACCGCAGAGTTGAGGTTTTGCCCCAATCGGGCGGCGCTTAACTGCATGGCGCCCACAGCGGCCAACTGGCCCCGTGCCACGTTGCCCCGGCTGATGGCATATATGCCCAAGGCAATTGCAGTCAACAGAGAAAAGACGAAAAGCAACAACAAAA
>JAUNUE010000174.1 GCA_030538335.1 Allobrachymonas sp.
GCTTCGATACCCTTCGACTTGGCTCAGGACAGGCCTCAGCCCGAACGGATCAGGTGAAAATTGTCAAATTATTTTTCGGAATGTCTATAAAGGCAGATACAGGGATTTTGCAGCAAACGCGTTGAGGGCGTCTATGGCCCGCTATCAGGCGGCTCAGGTTTTTGTCTTTTGGGATGCCGTGCTGTCTTTTTTGACAGATGTTTTTTTTGCTGCGGTTTTTTTGACAACCGGTTTGACTGAAGATGGCTTGCCAGAAGCGGGCGATTGGCGTGGTTTGTCAGCGACTTTATCAGCAGAAGCCACCGTTTTTTTGGTGGTGCGTGTAGTCTTCTTGCGCACAGGTTGCTGCAACAGCAGCTCCAGCACCTTGGCCGCGGCATCCTGCTCGGCTGCGCGACGCGAAGTGCCACTGCCCGGCAATTCCACATCCAGGGCAGGCACGATGCAGTTCACATGGAACACCTGCTGGTGCGCCTGCCCGCTGACGTGCACCACCTGGTATTGGGGCACGGCGTGCTTACGCGCCTGCAACCATTCCTGCAAGGCGGTTTTGGCGTCCTTGCCGCCCGCAGGCGCCTGCGCGCTGACATCCACATCGGCAAAAAATCGTTGCACCACGCGTTGGGCAGCATCGAATCCGGCATCGAGAAAAATGGCCCCCAGCACCGCTTCAAAGGCATCGGCAAGAATGGACGCGCGCTTGAGACCGCCCGAGCGCAACTCGCCCTCGCCGAGACGCAAAGCAGAGCCCAGATCCAGTTTCAGGGCGATCTGGTGCAGGCTGTCTTGCTTGACGAGGTTGGCGCGGATGCGCGACAAATCGCCTTCGGGCGCATCTTGCAAACGCCCATACAGCAGATGGGAAACAGCCAACCCCAATACCGCATCGCCCAAAAATTCGAGCCGTTCGTTGTGGTCGGCCGAGAAACTGCGGTGGGTCAGCGCGCGTTGCAACAACGCGGGGTCTGCAAAGCGATGCTCCAGGCGCTGTGCCAGCAATTCCAGCGCTGTAGCGTCATTATCTACAGCCACTTTTTCAAGCGCCCCTGCCTTGGGAATTCCCGGAAAAATGGATCAGCAAGGAGACCGGGCCTACCAGCACGATCTCCTTGTCATAAGCAAAACGGATCACGACACGGTCATTCTCTTTTGTTACCTCCAGGTCTTTACCTGCAATTGATGTAATGTCATCAATAGAGGCAGAGGCGTTGAAAGCACGTTCAATTTCCGCGACAGTCTGCTGATCGCTCGCACGATTGATCGCTTTTTTTATGGCCTGAAATTCGATCAGACTTGGCACTATTTTTGCAGCAAGTACAAACAATACCCCGACAATAACAGCCACAAAAATCATGCTCATGAAAGAAAAACCCTGTTGCTTGCGATGCGCCAACAGGGATGGGGAAGAGGATTGCATGTCTGGCTCCTGGTCAATGGTTGAAAACAGAGTCACTGCTTGATGGACTTATACAACTCTTGGTACTGATCCGAAAATCATAACGCACGCATATGGCGCAAACGCCCACAGAATCAGTCAATTCCGCCAATACGTCCAAAATTGCCAAAATTCATCCACACCGCTACGGCGCGCCCCACGATATTGCCGTCCGGTACAAAACCCCAGAAACGCGAATCGAGCGAGTTGTCGCGGTTGTCGCCCATCACGAAATAGTAGCCCGGCGGCACCTTGCACGTTACGCCTTCGGGGCTGTAGCTGCAGTTTTCCCGCAGGGGGTAATCTGCCACCATCGACACGCCGGCCGGGCGCTCGGGGTCGTTGAGAATATGGTGCTGGTGCGCGCCCAGCAACTCCTGGTATTGCTTGAGTTGTGCGGGTGACCGCGTGACTTCACCCGCGCCGGGATCCATTTCTTCGCGTTCCCCCTGGTAATCGGCTGCCGGGATTTTCTCCACTTCCTTGCCGTTGATGGTGAGCTTCTTGTTGAGATAAGACACCGTGTCGCCCGGCAAACCTACAACGCGCTTGATGTAGTCGACCTGCGGTTCGGGCGGATAACGGAACACCATGACATCACCGCGTTGCACCGGGCTGCCCTGGGTGATCTTGGCATTGAGCACCGGAATGCGCAGGCCCCACGTCCATTTGTTGACGAGGATCAGGTCGCCTACTTCCAGCGTCGGCAGCATGGAGCCAGAGGGAATCTTGAACGGTTCAAACGCAAACGAGCGCAGCACGAATACCAGCGCAATCACGGGGAACAAACCTGCCGTCCAGTCGAGCCACCAGGGTTGGGCCAGCATGTGTCTGCGGCGCTGCTCGCGTACCTCGTCATTTTCCAGCGTGGCGCTGCGCAGGGCAATCTCGCCATCTACGCCCGGCTCCAGGTCTGCTGACAAATGGTTGGCAGCGGTGGCTTCCATCTGCGCCAAGGCTGCGCGGCGCTTCGGCAGAAACCAGAACTTTTCAGCCAGCCAGTAAATACCGGTCACGAACGTCGCCACAAACAGCAGCAAGGCCATATTGCCATGGATGGCGCCCGTGAACCAGGCGCCAATGTAGGCCACAAACAGCCCCAGCACCAGTGCGGTGAGATATTGCATCGATCAATCTTCCACTTGAAGAATCGCGAGGAAGGCCTCTTGCGGCACCTCCACCGATCCGATCTGTTTCATGCGCTTCTTGCCCGCCTTCTGTTTTTCGAGCAGTTTGCGCTTGCGTGTGATATCACCACCATAGCACTTGGCAAGCACGTTCTTGCGCAGCGCCTTGACGGTTTCGCGCGCGATGATGTTGGCGCCAATCGCGGCCTGGATCGCCACGTCGAACTGCTGGCGGCTGATGATTTCGCGCATCTTCGCCACCACGGCGCGTGCCCGGTACTGGCTCTGGCTGCGGTGCACGATGATCGACAGCGCATCGACCTTGTCGCCGTTGAGCAGGATGTCGACCTTGACCACATCGGACGCCCGGTATTCTTTGAATTCGTAATCCATGCTGGCGTAGCCACGGCTCACGCTCTTGAGCTTGTCGAAAAAATCCAGCACGATTTCGCCCAGCGGCAATTCGTAGGTCAGCATGACCTGGCGGCCATGGTAGGTCATGTTGAGTTGCACGCCACGCTTCTGGTTGGCCAGCGTCATCACGGGGCCTACATATTCCTGCGGCATGAATAAATGCACCGTGACGATGGGCTCGCGGATTTCCTGGATGCGGCTCTGCTCAGGCATTTTCGAGGGGTTTTCGACCATGATGAGTTCGCCATCGCCCTTGACTACCTGGTACACCACGCTGGGCGCGGTGGTGATCAGGTCCATGTCAAATTCACGCTCGAGCCGTTCCTGCACAATTTCCATGTGCAGCAGGCCGAGAAACCCGCAGCGAAAACCAAAGCCCAGCGCCTGCGATACCTCTGGCTCGTAGTGCAGCGAGGCATCGTTCAACTGCAGCTTTTCGAGCGAATCGCGCAGCGCATCGTATTCGCTGGCTTCGGTCGGATACAAGCCGGCAAACACCTGCGGCTGCACCTCCTTGAAGCCGGGCAGCGCCTTGTCGGCGGGCCCCAGGTTGTTGGGCAGCTTTTTCTCCAGCGTGATGGTGTCGCCGACCTTGGCCGCTTTCAGTTCCTTGATACCCGCGATGATGTACCCTACCTCACCCGCCTGCAAAGCGTCGCGCGGCTGGTTGGCAGGCGTGAATACGCCCAGCGTGTTGGCGTCATACGCCGCGCCAGTGGCCATCATCTTGAAGCGTTCGCCCTTGCGCAAACAGCCATCGACCACGCGCACCAGCATCACCACACCCACGTAAGCGTCGAACCAACTGTCGATGATCATGGCACGCAAGGGCGCGTCCACCACGCCACGCGGGGGCGGCACCTTGGCGACGATCTGCTCCAGCACATCGTCAATGCCCATGCCGGTTTTGGCGGAGATGGCAATGGCCTCGCCCGCCTCGATGCCGATCACATCTTCGATCTCGGCCTTGGCGTTGTCGGGGTCGGCCTGCGGCAAGTCCATCTTGTTGAGCACCGGCAGCACTTCCACACCCAGATCGAGCGCGGTGTAGCAGTTGGCAACCGTTTGCGCTTCCACGCCTTGCGATGCATCCACGACCAGCAAAGCCCCTTCACATGCCGAAAGGCTGCGGCTGACTTCGTAGCTGAAATCGACGTGACCGGGCGTGTCGATCAGGTTCAGGTTGTACGTTTTACCGTCTTTGGCCTGGTATTGCAGGGCCGCCGTTTGCGCCTTGATGGTGATGCCGCGCTCTTTTTCAATTTCCATCGAGTCGAGCACCTGCTCGCTCATCTCACGCATCGACAGGCCGCCGCAGCGCGCAATGATGCGGTCAGCAAGCGTGCTC
>JAUNUE010000175.1 GCA_030538335.1 Allobrachymonas sp.
CGCCGTGGCGCTACGCAAATCGTCAAAACTACGCATATCCGCGACTACTGGGGGCTGACGCATGAGGGACGCTGGAGCTTTGGCAACACCACGTTGTCGCTGTATGGCGAGCGCGGTACACAAAAGCAATGGACGGCCAAGACGCAAACCTCTGTAACACCGCGCATCAGCAATATCGTGCTTGAGGCCAAGGCAACAATCCCCTGGGCATCTGGCAGCAACGTTCTCACTTTTGGCGCACAACATACCTGGTCACGCTTGAGTGGCGCAGGTCGGCAGGATGTGGTGCCCACAGGCTATGCCATCAACTCGGACAACATCCGCCGCAATACCTGGGCGCTGTTTGCAGAAAATGACTATTACGCCCACCCCAAATTCACGTTGACCGCTGGCGTGCGGCTTGACCATGATGCACATTACGGCAGCCACATCAGCCCGCGGATTTACGGTGTGTACCAGGTCAGCCCTGAATGGACATTGCGCGGAGGTATTTCCAGCGGCTTCAAAGCGCCGACCCTGCGCCAAAGCACTGCAGGCTATTGCATGACCACCGGTGGCCAAGTGGGTGCGGTGCGCGGCACTTTGTGTGGCAACCCCGGACTCAAACCAGAAACCAGTGTGACGCAGGAGCTTGGGCTGCGCTATGACAAAGATGGTAATCATGCTGGCGTGACGCTGTTCAACAATGCGTTCAAGAACATGGTTACCAGCTATGACACCACACGACCCGATCCCCGCTCACGCGGACGCAACATCTATATCTACGACAACATTTCACGCGTCAAACTGTACGGCCTGGAGGTGGCTGCCGGTTGGCAAGTGGCACCCGATATCAGGCTTGCAGGGAGCTACACCCTGACTTACTCCAGGCGTGGCCGCGGGGGTGAAACTGCTTTTGATGGCAGTTCGCTGCAGGGGTACGCGCTCGATAAAACTCCACGGCACAAGCTCAATGCCCAGGTGGACTGGACCCCCTTGCCACAACTCAATCTGTATGCCGCAGCCAATTACAGCAGCAAGCAGCACTGGGCAGCTTTTCGCAATTCTGCAGCAGGCGAGCGTACGCGGCCAGGCAGTGCCACTTTTGACATTGGCGGCAAATGGAAAATTCATAAAAACGTAGACCTCAGCTTTGCACTGCTCAATGTGGGCAACAAAATGGTGCCGGTAGATGACAGAGGCAGAAGCGACGGCTTAAGCGGAAACTGGCAGGTCGATGAGGGTCGGCGCCTGGCGGTCAACCTCCGTGCCAGATTCTGAGCTTCACGCAGCAGGTTTGTTTCGTGCCAATCCTGCAAAAGGAGCCGTTGAATCACCGCTTCAACATTCGCATGCTTATTGCATCACTCTTGGATATTCATCATGTCTTTTGCCAGTACCTCAAAAATCAGTTTTCCTGATGCAGAAAAAATCCTGTTCAAACTCTGCAAGCACTATGCCATCAAAGTGCCGGTGGTATTTGACAGCAGCCATGCTGACATTACCTTTGCAATGGGGCGTTGCCAGATATGGCGTGAGGGAGATTTGCTGCGCATGCGCTGCGAAGCAGATGCGCTCCACAAGCTAAAGGATATACAGCACATCATGGACGAACACCTGGCATTGATGACGCACGATCGAGCGCTGGTGATCTGCTGGCATGAGGTGGCCTGATTTTTCATAGGTATGCTGCAGTAATCCAAACCTGTGTTTTGGCCCCTGATACCGTGTGCGCTAGCGTTGTTTCCTCAGCTCCATACAGCAGGTACCTGCCCTCTAGCGTTTGATGGCGGCATGATCTACTTCCGTCATGTGACCATCAGTGGTAATCAGCTGCACATAAAACTTGCCCGCAGGACGCTTGAAGATCACCTCACCACGCGCATCAACTTTGCCCGTCCACTGCACCACATCCTGGTATGACAAAACACGCACCGTTGCACCCGTCAAGCTTGCGGTGTCAGAAAGCATGCTCTTGCACCGGATTTCTGCCACCCCTTGGCATGCCATGGGGATGTCATGCGACAAAACGCGAGAGGATGCAACCGCTGCCAGCACAAGCAACGCCATTTTTCCTGCCCTGGATTCAAAAAGATGTCTCATGAAAATTCCTCCATTCCTTTCAAAATAGTATGAAATTTTATATTAAAATTATTACTTCAACCGTTCTTATTTTCAAAGGAGATACCATCATGCGATATTCAGCCGTTGCAGCGTCACTTTTAAGTATTGCTGGCCTGTGCTCTTTGCACCAATCTGCGCATGCACATGGCGCATGGCTTGCCAAAATCCATGGTGATTATCATGTCATGTGGGGACATGATCCATCCAACACGGGTCCGTACAGTCCAGCCGAAGTTACGGAAGCGCGTGGTGTCAAGAACAGCGAAGTGCGTGCATTGCCCGTCGTCAGAACAGAAAAATACGCGAGCATCGATGCTACCGATGTCGGCATTGTGAGCGCCATAATGTCGGGCGGTTTTCGTACCCAGACCAGCGACGGGAAGTACCACAGCCTGACCAAGGCAGAGGCGAAAAAACTCGGAGAGGTCAAATCTTCTGCTTACCGCACCCGGTATATGGTCACGTATGCCAATGATCGCGAACAACCAAAATTATTAGGCTATGACCTCGAACTGTTGCCGCAAATCAACCCGGCCAAAGCCAAAAAAGGCGATGTCATCCCGGTGCAGGTTCTTTTAAAAGGCCAGCCTGTGGCCAACGCTACCATCAACGACAATTTTCTTGCATACCCTCGCCAACATATCAAAACAGACGCCCAGGGCAGAGCAAATATGACAGTTGCCAACTATGGGCACAACGCATGGGCTGTCAGCCACAGCGTGCCTTATCCTGACCTCCAAAAGGCTGATACGGCTGCATGGTCGACCGTCATGACCTTCTCTGTCCCTGGTCCCGCACAGGCTGAGTGATCTGGTATGGCTCCTGGTTCGGCAGGGGGTAATCCGGCCTGTCGAGCCAGAATACTCGCCTTCATTGCCCCCTATTTGACATACTTGATATCCCAACGAGAGCATCCATGCAAAACATAGGCCCCTTTGTCGAATACGCGGTATTTGGCGTACTCATTGTGTTGAGCATCATTGCCCTGGCCATCACCATCGGGCGCTTGCGCTTTTACAAAAGCGTGCAACCCACGCGCTACACCAGCCGCGCCCGGCTGGAGACCGATCTTACCCACGGGCTCAATATCATCGGCAGCATCGGCGCCAATGCGCCCTACATTGGCCTGTTGGGCACGGTGCTGGGCATCATGGTCACTTTCCAGACGCTGGGTTCGGGCGCCAATATGGATGTGAAGTCGATCATGGTCGGCCTGTCGCTGGCGCTCAAGGCTACCGCTGCAGGTATTGCCGTGGCGATTCCGTGCGTAGCCATCAACAACATCCTGCGGCGCAAGGTGCGCGAGCATATCGCCACCTTTGACGAAGCGCACGGCCACTGAGGAGCGCGCCATGGACGACGACATCGACGAAATCAACATCGTGCCGCTGCTCGACATCATGCTGGTGCTGCTGACCATTGTGCTCACCACGGCCACCTTCGTGGCCACCGGGCGCATTCCGGTAGATCTGGCCAAATCAAGGCAGGCTGCCACCACCGCGCAGACCGAAAGCCTGGTCGTCACCATGACGGCCGAGCGCACCTTCTTCCTCAACGACCAACCCGTGCCCGATCTGGTAGCAGCGCTGGCTGGCAAAGACCGCAACACCCCGGTGCTGATGCGCGCCGACGGCAAGCTGGCCTTGCAGGAGTTTGTGGCTGCCGTGGATACCGTGAAACAGGCGGGATTTACCAAGGTCAACCTCGAAGTGCAGCGCCCCTGATATATGGCATCCCCTGCAGCTTCTCATGCCGTTGCACGCCCCTGGCAAGACTGGCTGGTGTCCTTGCTGGTGCATGCCGTTGTGCTGGGCGCGGCCTGGTTCTTTCTGCACCATGCGCCACCCGAACCCGAATATGTAGCCCTTGACACCCCGATCGCATGGGTCGCCACCGACGACACCGCCGGAGGCGGCGGGGGTGGAGGCGGGGGCGGCGGTGTGGGTGACGGCAAGCTCGGTGGTGGCGGCGGGGGTGGAGATGGCACGGAATTGCTCAAAGCCGATGGTGCTGGTGCGCCAGATACAGCCACACCTGCTGCAGATACTGCACCCGCAACACCGGCAGGAAGCGGTGACTTGGCAACAGCCAGCCCGAAAAAAGCAGCCGCACCTGCGCGCCAACCCGCCAGCACCCCCAAGGCAGAAACCATTGTGGCCGCCAAAAAGCGGGAGTTGGCTGCCCAACTGGCCGCAGAGCAGGGCCGCAC
>JAUNUE010000176.1 GCA_030538335.1 Allobrachymonas sp.
CGAGCTGGTCGAGCGCGGCCACATCTACATCGCGCAGCCGCCGCTGTACAAGGTGCGGCTCGGCAAGAAAGAGCAATACCTCAAGGATGCGCACGCGCTGCACACCTACCTCGGCGACGTGGCGCTGGAAGGCGCGCGTGTCGATCCCGGCGATGGCCGCCCTGTGTTCGAGGGCGACACCCTGCGCACTTTGGCACAACGCTACGTGCAGGCCACTTCGGTCATCGAGCGCCTCTCGGGCCATATGGACGTGCAGGCCCTGCGCACGCTGGCCGGTTTCGGCCCCGGCGACGGCCTGCACCTCAACCTCGACAACGCCGAAAACGCCGCCGCCAGCGCCGCCGCATTGCAAACCGCCATGCAGGCCGCAGGCAGCGACGCCACCATCACCGCCCTGCACGACCCGCGCACCGACAAACACCACCTGCGCGTGGCACGCATGCACCACGGCAACGAGCGCGCCACCACCATCAGCCCCGAATTTGTGCGCGGGGCAGACTTTGCCGTGCTGCAAAGCGCCAGCGACACCTTCAAGGGCCTGCTGGGCGACAAGGCCAGCGTCAGCCGCGGCGAAGGCGACAAGGCCAAAAGCGCCCCCGTGGCCGACTTTCAGGACGCCATGGACTGGCTCATGCAACAGGCCGAAAGCGCCGTCACCCGCCAGCGCTACAAGGGGCTGGGCGAAATGAACCCCGAGCAACTCTGGGAAACCACCATGGACCCAGCCGTGCGCCGCCTGCTGCGCGTACGCATCGACGACGCCATCGAAGCCGACCGTGTATTCACCATGCTGATGGGCGACGAAGTCGAACCCCGCCGCGACTTTATTGAAACCAACGCGCTGCGGGCCGCGAATTTGGATGTGTGAGTCATCTTCCAAAATCGGGTAATTGGGGGGTATTAAATGGGGTAATTTATGGTGTACCTACCCCTTATAGCTCATCCATCACCCTATTGATGTACCCCTTGACGCCCGCATTTTTAGCTGATTTGCACTTTGACGCGCAGCAAACCACATCGCTGCGTGCATTGGGCGAACAGTGCGGCAAGCAGCATTTACATGGCGCAGTTGCCCGAGGCGCACCTTGCAACCTTCGAGGTTTTTATTTCGGCCGAGAGGCAGAGGCGCACAGCTTGATGCCGCTGTTTTGGGTAGGCTTCGTATACAAGCGTTTGAAGTCATTAAATGCGCGAGCTTAGAGCGTGCGGCAGATGCCACGGTCGGGGCGTGGCTTTGCATCAGCGAATATCACGACTAGTCCGACGCATCGAACAGCGCTTCTCATCTGCATTGCGCTTGGAGGTGCGACGTAATGCCTAGAAATGCAAACCGTCAGCGGGCGACCGACATCGAGCCGGTGATAGCTTGATCATCGTCATCATTGTCCGCCGGTATGTGACTGCCATCCATAGTAACAACTTTCTTGTGATTTTCCGGCCGCGACTTGCCGCCGTCCTCCGGCAAGGTTTCGCCATGCTCTCCGTTCCAGAGAATGCCGGGATGTGGGAGTCGGTAGTAGTTAGAGTCTTCATCTTCGGCACGTTGCAATTTGGCTTGTTGCTCGGCCGCAGTGGCCTCTGGCTGGAAGCGCCCTAGTGCGCCCACTAAGTACTCCTCCATCAACTCTGAACATACCCATTTGCGCTTGAGCCGCTCGGCTACCTCTCCCGTTACACAACTGCCGCCAAACGGGTCGTAGACGGTATCGCCTTTATCAGTAAGCATCCGAATGAAATACTCTGGCAATGCGGCTGGAAATCGCGCCGGATGCGCTTTGATACCTTTTGCCTGACAATAGCGCAGATAGAAACTGTTGCTCTCTGTATTCGGGATGGCAATGAGGTTCGGCGGGATCGCCGCACCATTATCCACTGCGAAGTTTTCACTAATGTCGTGACCAGAAGGACGTCTTTTTGCCCGGTACCCTTTTTCCAATAGACCCTTCATGCTTGGGCTGTAGGGCTGCAACACACGTCGATTGCTCGCCTTGGGCCACGGGGATAGCGATAGCCACCACACAGTATTAACTGCATCTTTCACACGGATGCGACGAATATTGACCCACTCGGCAGGCGATGGGAGCTTAGACGGGTTCCACCAATAGAACTCTTGCGCCAAGTGGAAGCCGTATTCCTCGCATAGCATCAGCAGCAGCTTGAAGTGATACAGACTGCGCGTCGGCTGACCAGGCACCCAGGCTCCGCCAATGTCGATAACCAGGCTACCCCGCTCCTTGAGCACACGCCGAAATTGCCCAGCAAACGGCTTGAACCAGTCCAGATATTCATGAGCGTCGGCGTTGCCGTACTCTTTTTTGCGCACAAGCCCGAAGGGCGGGCTGGTCATGATGAGATCGACACTGCCCGGCTTCATACCGGCCAGCACGTCAAGGCTGTTACCAAGAAGAATTTTTCCGTGCTTGGTTTTGTGGAACAGTGCCGGTTTTGCGCCTGGTTCCTTCGTCATACGGTCTGTCCTAGATCGAGTTGCTTCAAAGTCATCGCGTTGTGTGCCTCGCGCTTGAAAGCGTCCACGATGCTGGCGGGATTGGTTTTGATGGCTTCGAGGTCAGGACGATCCACCATGACAATGCACAGATTGGAATCCTGCATCACCTTGTTGGCGTAACGCCGAGCATCGCCTCCTATGCCCCCGGTGCTGACGATCACAATGACGTTGCTCTTGAGGAAGTGCGTTAGGCCGACTTCCTTTGCTACGTCATCAAGGGCTACGCGCGCGGTGTTCTTGCACTGGATTTGCCAGCGCGAATAAACCAGCCGCGACGAATGAAAGATCAGGTCGATTTCCGCGCCGCCGGTACTCGGTACGCTGCGCAACCGCGTAGCGATGTAGTCCATGCCCAAAATGCGCATGAGCTTGAAGGCGAGGGCCTCTAGCGCTAGCCCCGCGCGGTAACGGTCGGTCGAGTCAATCTCCGCCAGAATGTGGGCTAGTGGCGTGTTCAACAAATCAATCAACTTCGGGTCAACCTGAGCCTTGAGTTGTTCAAGCAAAGGTTCCACAAGGTCGCGGCGCAGCTTGTCGGTCGGCATGACCAACATCGGTTTTGCGCCGCGCCCGCCAGTGGTTTTCTCGACGGTGATATAGCCCGCGTCGCGCAGCACGTTCAGCACAACCTGCGGCAGATTCTTGTCCGAGAAACGCACGCCATACGTGGCCGTTGCCAAGTCCCGAATCACATTCGCGGGCTGCGCGTCGGTCACACCGCTGTTGGCAAGCGCCAGCAAAAAGGCGCGCTGCTCAGTGGTGAATCGTGCCAGCACTGCAAACTCATCGCTGTCGGTGCCGGTAATGGTGCGCAGCTTCGCTTCGTCCACGCGCCAACTGTCGCCAATGAACACCCCGGCTTTCGCCAGCCAGAGCCGCATCATGCTCGGATGCTTGCCGCCCCTGGGGAAGTGCGTCCCGCGCTCTTCAAGGGCATGACGCAGCGCGTCCAGCGTCACGCGCTCGCCTGCAACCGTCATCTCTTGAATGCAGCGTACCAGCGTCATGCCACGCAGATTCAGGAGGATATGCGCCGCCAGCCGGTCATAAAGCGCCTGTTCGGCTCGCATGTCGTAGAGCATGCGGCCAAACTCAGTCAGGTTCGCACTCTCGTCAATCAGCCCATAGGCGCGCATCCCAAGTCGGCAATTCATCGCAAGGGTGCGTTGATTCTTCTCGTTGCCGCCGCCGTGAGTAGAAAAATACTCCGCGCGGATGGCCTCTTGCAGCGCGCTCTGGTCGCCTTCGTGCTCATAGGCGAGATCAAGCAGACGCGGTAGCTCCACCTGCGACGGAGAAAACTCGCTCCCGAACGGAAGATCACTTTTTTGTGGTGTACCTGCCAAGTTTCCTCCTAGGCGGTTGTTGTTTTCATGGTCATCTGGCCGCCCCTTGCCTACGCGATTGCCGCCTAGTCTGTTCAGCCAGGAATAAATCGCCTTGACCCTGCTGATGACGGTCAACATAGGCTTGCATGAACTCGCGCAGCACTTCCGATCCATGTCTATTCTGAGCCAAACAGACATCTTGGAACGCCTCTCGGAGTTTCCTTTCGACACGGATGCGAAGCCCAACGTCTTTGCTCAACATAGCTATAAATTATCGCATGGATACACAGTTGTGCATCCATTTTTGGACATCAAACCAGCCGCTTCGCCAGATCTTCTGTATGCGGGCGGTAGTACCACATGAACAAGCGTGGGTCTTTGTGGCTCGTGATCTTGGTCAGTT